>NZ_JAXDEO010000031.1:0-82311 GCF_035064975.1 Pseudomonas sp. YuFO20 | reverse complement strand
AGCAAGCCCGCTCCCACATTGGGACGCGGTCAACTGTGGGAGCGGGCTTGCTCGCGAATGGCGTCGTCACTGATTCAACGCAATCTCGATCAACCGATGCAGCTCCTCACTCTCCAGCGCCGCCTCGAGAAACAGGATGCGAAACTGACCAGGCCTCTTCGCGAGCAAGCCCGCTCCCACATTGGGACGCGGTCAACTGTGGGAGCGGGCTTGCTCGCGAATGGCGTCGTCACTGATTCAACGCAATGTCGATCAACCGATGCAGCTCCTCACTCTCCAGCGGCGCCTCGGAAAACAGGATGCGAAACACGATAGGCGCCGCCACCATGTTGATCAGCCGATCGACCCTTGGCTTCGGCTGATCCGGATAGCGATCCAGAATCACCTGCAATTGCCCACCAATGATGGTCGCGCAATAGCTCGGCTTCAGGCTCGCTTGCACATCGCGCAGCATGTTGCGACCAGGCGCGGAACTCATCTCGTCCAGGTATTGATCCGCCCAGGCACGCACATCGCCCGCCAGGCTGCCGGTGTTGGCCGACTCGGTTTCCGGCTGCATACGGGCCAGGGCGACGTCCGCCAGAAGCGCCGACAAATCGCCCCAGCGCCGATAGATGGTCGAAGGCGTGACGCCCGCGCGCGCGGCAATTTGCGGCACGGTGACGCTGGCGCGATCCTGCTCTTCGAGCAGTTCGCGCACGGCGGTATGGATCGACTCCTGAACCCGGGCGCTGCGGCCGCCGGGGCGTAAAGTGGGTGCTGTCATCGCATGTTTCCTGTTTCGCGGGCCCTGTAAGGCCATGCAGCGGACCTTAACACAAAGAATTTGCTTTAAGCGCCACTCGGTAGCACACTCCGCAAAAGCAAAAAATTAGCTTTTGCGGAGTGTGCCCATGTCCAGTTCTCGTTCAAACCGTGCAAGCCTGTGGTTTCTGGCAATCACCTTGCTCGGTTTCCTGGCGGCTTCCACGGCGCCAACGCCCTTGTATCACTTGTATCAGGAGCAGCTGCAGTTTTCCGCCGCCATGCTTACCCTGATTTTCGGCGTGTATGCCCTCAGCCTGCTGGCCGCGCTGCTGACGGTGGGTTCGCTCTCGGATTACCTGGGGCGCAAGCCGGTGATTTTCACGGCTGTCGTGCTCAACAGCGTGGCGATGCTGTTGTTCATTTACGCCGATAGCGTCGCCTGGCTGATCGGTGCACGGGTGCTGCAAGGTTTCGCCACCGGCATGGCGACTGCCGTGCTCAGTGCCACCTTGCTCGACGTCGATCGCCAGCAGGGTCCGCTGATCAACAGTGTTGCGCCGTTGCTCGGCATGGCCATGGGCGGCATGGGTTGCGGCCTGCTGGCGGAGTTTGCGCCCGCGCCCCTGCAGTTGACCTACTGGCTGTTGCTCGCCCTGTTTGCGTTGCAGGCCGTGTATGTCTGGCGTTTGCCAGAGAGCGTATCGCCCCAGGCCGGGGCATGGGCATCTTTGCGCCCGACACTGCATGTCCCCGTGCAAGCGCGCGGAACCCTGTGGCGGGTCTTGCCGCTCAATGTGGCGACCTGGGCGCTCGGCGGTTTTTACGCATCGCTGGCGCCGTCGCTGGTTCGTACAGCCACGGGTTCGACCTCGAACCTGATTGGCGGGGCAACGGTGGCAGCCTTGACCTTGACCGGTGCTGCGATGATTTTCACCCTGCGCAATCAACCCGCGAGCAAGGCGCTGCAACTGGGCACAGGCTTGCTGCCGACAGGTATCGTGCTGATCCTGCTGGGCGTGCACAGCGCGAGTCTGCCCCTGTTTTTCCTTGGCACACTCGTCGCCGGCTGCGGCTTCGGTGCGGGATTTCTCGGTGCCGTGCGCAGCCTGGTGCCGCTGGCCTTGCCCCATGAACGGGCCGGATTGATGTCGGCGTTTTATGTGCTCAGTTACCTGGCGTTCTGCCTGCCGTCGTTCCTGGCCGGGAACCTGACGCATACGTTCGGCCTGGTGGCGACTGCCGATGGTTATGGTGCGGGGCTGATCGTCCTGTCCATCGGCGCCATGCTGATGGCGTGGCGCCAGCGCACGGGGAATAATTGTTTATCTGCAAAATAGATAACAGTTAGAGATATTACCCGTTATATCGATATTCGATCCGGATCTATGATGGGCTCCACCTCACCCGAGGAGAGGAGTTCGCCATGACATGCCCCAACACCATCAAGCCCGGTATCAAGCCGTTCAGTCATTTGCAGCACCCGCGCGAGGTCATTCGCCAGTTCACCCCTAACTGGTTCGCCGCCACCATGGGCACCGGCGTGCTGGCCTTGGCGCTGGCGCAATTGCCCGTTGCCAATCCCGTTCTGCACGTTATTGCCGAAGGGCTTTGGCTGTTCAATATCTTTTTGTTCCTGTTGTTTACCCTGCTGTACGCGGCGCGCTGGGCGCTGTTTTTCGATGAGGCGCGGCGGATTTTCGGCCATTCCACGGTTTCGATGTTTTTCGGCACCATCCCCATGGGCCTGGCGACCATCATCAACGGCTTCCTGGTGTTCGGCTTGCCGCGCTGGGGCGACGGCGTGATTGCCCTGGCCGAGACGTTGTGGTGGCTGGATGTGGCGATGTCGCTGGCGTGCGGCGTACTGATTCCCTACCTGATGTTCACCCGCCAGGAGCACAGCATTGACCAGATGACAGCCGTTTGGCTGTTGCCGGTGGTCGCGGCGGAAGTGGCGGCGGCCAGCGGTGGCCTGTTGGCGCCGCATCTGGTCGATGCCCATTCGCAACTGGTGATGCTGGTGACCAGCTACGTGCTCTGGGCATTTTCCCTGCCGGTGGCGTTCAGCATCCTGACGATTCTGCTGCTGCGCATGGCGCTGCATAAACTGCCCCACGAAAACATGGCCGCTTCGAGCTGGCTGGCGCTCGGGCCGATTGGCACGGGTGCCCTGGGCATGTTGCTGTTGGGCGCCGATGCGCCGGCAATCTTCGCCGCCAACGGTCTGTCGGGCGTCGGTGAAATTGCGGCGGGGCTGGGCCTGGTCGCCGGGATCACGCTGTGGGGCTTTGGCCTGTGGTGGATGCTGATGGCCGTGCTGATCACCCTGCGTTATCTGCGCGCCGGTATCCCTTTCAATCTTGGCTGGTGGGGTTTCACCTTTCCGTTGGGCGTCTATTCTCTGGCAACGTTGAAACTGGCCAGCACCTTGCACCTGACGTTTTTCAGTGTTTTCGGGTGTGTGCTGGTGAGCCTGCTGATCGTGATGTGGCTGATCGTCGCCAAGCGTACGGTGCAAGGTGCCTGGCGCGGCGAGCTGTTTGTCTCGCCGTGCATTGCAGGATTGAAGAAATAACCGGCAAAGATTAGGTAATGTGTGGCCTGGATCGACGTGCGACATTCCAATCACTGTATCCACGCCACTCGTTACCCACTCTTAAGCTTCAGGGACACATGGAAGATGAGTCACCCTTCACAGTTCACCTTGCTGCGCACCCGGCGTTTCCTGCCGTTCTTCGTGACCCAGTCCCTCGGGGCGTTCAACGACAACATCTTCAAGCAGTCCTTGATCCTCGCCATCCTGTACAAGCTGTCGATCGAAGGTGACCGTTCGATCTGGGTCAACCTGTGTGCGCTGCTGTTCATCCTGCCGTTTTTCCTGTTCTCGGCGCTGGCCGGGCAGTTCGGCGAGAAGTTCGCCAAGGACGCGCTGATCCGCCTGATCAAGCTTGGAGAAATCGTCATCATGGCGGTGGGCGCGGTGGGCTTCCTGTTCGACCACCTGTCGTTGATGCTGGTGGCGCTGTTCGCCATGGGCACGCACTCGGCGCTGTTCGGGCCGGTGAAGTATTCGATCCTGCCCCAGGCCCTGCATGAAGACGAACTGGTTGGGGGCAACGGCCTGGTGGAAATGGGCACCTTCCTGGCGATCCTGGCCGGGACCATCGGCGCCGGCATCATGATGTCGTCCAGTCATTACGCGCCGATCGTGTCCACCGCGATCATTGCCATCGCCGTCCTCGGTTACCTGGCCAGCCGCGGTATTCCGCGGGCGGCAGCGGCCACGCCGCAGATGCGCCTGAACTGGAACATCTTCAGCCAGTCCTGGGCCACGCTGAAACTGGGCCTGGGGCAGACCCCGGCGGTGTCGCGTTCGATTGTCGGCAACTCATGGTTCTGGTTTGTCGGGGCGATCTACCTGACGCAGATCCCGGCCTATGCCAAGGAGTGGATGCACGGCGACGAAACCGTGGTGACCTTGATCCTCACGGTGTTCTCGGTCGGTATCGCCGTGGGGTCGATGCTTTGTGAAAAGCTTTCCGGGCGCAAAGTCGAAATCGGCCTGGTGCCGTTCGGCTCATTTGGGCTGACCGTGTTTGGCCTGTTGCTGTGGTGGCATTCCGGCGGGATTCCCGACAGTGCCCTGGGCCATGGCTGGATCGAGATTCTCGGTTTCGGCCACACCTGGCTGGTGTTGCTCGACATCCTCGGCCTCGGGGTTTTCGGCGGTTTCTACATCGTGCCGCTGTATGCCCTGATCCAGTCGCGTACTGCCGAGCACGAACGGGCTCGGGTGATCGCCGCCAACAACATTCTCAACGCGCTGTTCATGGTGGTGTCGGCGATTGTCTCGATCATCCTGCTGAGCATGGTCAAGCTGTCGATCCCGCAGTTGTTCCTGGTGGTGTCGTTGCTCAATATCGGGGTCAACGCCTACATCTTCAGGATCGTGCCCGAGTTCACCATGCGTTTCATGATCTGGCTGCTCAGCCATTCCATGTACCGCGTGGAGCATCGCAACCTGGACCTGATTCCCGATGAGGGGGCGGCGTTGCTGGTGTGCAATCACGTGTCGTTCGTCGATGCCTTGCTGATTGGCGGTGCGGTACGCCGACCGATCCGCTTCGTGATGTACTACAAGATCTATAACCTGCCGGTGCTGAATTTCATCTTCCGCACTGCGGGGACCATCCCGATCGCGGGCCGTCAGGAAGACATCCAGATCTACGAAAAGGCCTTCACGCGCATTGCGCAATATCTGAAGAACGGCGAGTTGGTGTGCATCTTTCCCGAGGGCAAATTGACCGCCGATGGCGAGATCGACGAGTTCAAGGGCGGGCTCACGCGCATTCTCGAAGAAACCCCGGTGCCGGTCATTCCCCTGGCATTGCAGGGCTTGTGGGGGAGCTTCTTCAGTCGCGATCCGGGCAAGGGCCTGTTCCGCCGGTTGTGGTCGCGGGTGACGTTGGTGGCAGGGCCGGAGGTGGCCGTTGAGGCGGCGCAGCCGGCGAGGCTGCAGGCCATGGTGGGTGAGTTGCGTGGCGCGGTGCGGTAGGTCCGAAGAGGTAGGAGGTCGTCGCGATGGCGACCTCATAGGCGACCCATCGCTCACGGCTATACCCGATCTACTGTGGGAGCTGGCCTGCCGGCGATGGCGCCCGCAAGACCAACACAAGGTCGCCTCGAGTCACCCCGCCATCGTCAAGCGATTCCGCCCCTCGCGCTTGGCGACGTACAGCGCACTGTCGGCCCTGCGTAACAGGCTCTCGGCGGATTCTCCCGGCAGCAGGGTCGAGCAGCCGAGGCTGACCGTCAGCTCGACCGTGCAGCCATCGGCCGGATAATCCTCGGTCTGCGCTGCGCATCGCAGGCGTTCGCCGACCAGGGCCGCCGCTTCCCGGCTGGTGTTGGACAGCAAAATCAGGAACTCTTCGCCGCCGTAGCGAAACACCATGTCGACGTTGCGCAACTGATTCTTGATCGAGGCGGCCACGGCCTTGAGCACGTCATCACCAGCGCCGTGCCCATGGGTGTCGTTGATCTGCTTGAAGTGATCGATGTCCAGCATCAACAAGGACAAGGGTTGCATATGCCGTCGTGCCAGCTCGATTTCCCGCTGCAGCGTCTGGTCCATGGCGATGCGATTGCCGGTGTCCGTCAGCGGGTCACGCAACGCACTTTGGGTGGCGGCGCGGTACAGCAATGCGTTGCGCATCGGGAACAGCAGGGCGGCCAGCAGGGATTCCAGATGGCCCTGTTCCTGCTCGCTGAAACGCTGGTTGCGGCGAAAGACCAGTTCGCCCAGGTGCTCGCCTTCGTGGCTCAGGCTGTAGCTGATCGAGTGGTGGCCCCGCAGGCCGAATTCCAGGCGCAAGTCACTGCTCTTGTGCTGATAGCTCAAGGCATCAAGGGGTACCAGTCGTTGGATTTCGCGGTAGAACAGCCCGAGTATGCGTTGCGGCTCAAGGCTGGTTTGCAGCTGCAGGTTCAATTGCTGGCGCAACTGCGCAAGGCTGACGGGCCTCTCCAGAATCGGCGGCTGCTGACCAAAACCCAGGCGTTGCAATTTGGCGCTGTCGAAGTCAATTGCGTTGGTCTGGGAAGGTGGTTTCATATGGCGTGCGCCCTTGAGCAGTAAGGCTGTCTTACAAGCTGGGGGCGAGCAGTCTCAGGCTGCGCGTCATACTGGTCCGTCAGTCCCGTAGGACATTTCGTACAAGCTTAATCTGCTTTATCGCAGATTAGTAATCTGCGATTTGGCATCGCCCCCTCTGCTTTTCCGCAGCTAGTCGGGACAAATTCAGAGCGAAAGTCGTGCCATTTACCGGTTTTTATAAAAAATCGTTATGAATCAAAAGCTTGAATGTTGGTGAGGTTTGCGAAGGACAATGTGCGACGGTTGTTTGACTGAAGTGGCGCTGTCGCTGGAGTGCCGCGTCGGGAAGCCGACGCGGCACAAATGCGACGTACGGTACTACTGGGCGTTGAATGCCTGGCCGTTGATACCGGTGCTGTCCGGGCCCATCAGGTAGAGGTAGACCGGCATGATCTCCTCGGGGGTCGGGTTGTTCAGCGGATTTTCACCCGGATACGCCTGGGCGCGCATGCTGGTGCGGGTGGCCCCCGGGTTGATGCTGTTGGAGCGCACAGGCGCCACGGTGTCGACTTCGTCGGCCAGGGTTTGCATCAGGCCTTCGGTGGCGAATTTCGAGACGCCGTAAGCACCCCAATACGCGCGACCCTTGCGGCCGACGCTGCTGGAAGTGAACACCACCGAGGCATCCTGGGACAGCTTGAGCAGGGGCAGCAGGGTGCTGGTCAACATGAACATGGCGTTGACGTTGATCTGCATGACGCGCATGAAGTTTTCGCCGGACAGCTGTTCGATCGGGGTGCGCGGACCGATGATCGACGCGTTGTGCAGCAAACCGTCGAGGTGGCCGAATTCGCCCTCGATCATCGCGGCCAGCTCATCGTATTGATGGGGCAGGGCGGTTTCCAGGTTGAACGGGATGACGGCTGGTTGCGGATGGCCGGCGGCTTCGATCTCGTCGTAGACCTGGGTCAGGTTGGCTTCGGTCTTGCCCAGCAACAGCACGGTGGCACCATGGGCGGCATAGGTTTTGGCGGCGGCGGCACCAATGCCACGACCGGCGCCGGTGACCAGGATGACCCGGTCCTTGAGCAGATCGGGGCGGGCGGAATAATCAAACATAAAAACCTCAACCAATCAGAATACGAGCGTCCGTTACGCGGTCCCTTGTAGGAGCTTGATTGCCAGCGAAGGCGGCCAAAAGATCGATGCAAATTTCAGGGGCCTCTTCGCTGGCAAGCCAGCTCCTACAAAAAAACTTCAGCAGCCACAGAGGGCGCTATCGAGCACCTTGCGCAACTCCAGTGGATGATCGACCACCACATCCGCACCCCAATGCCGCGGATTGTCGTCCGGGTGGATATAACCGAACGTCACGGCGGCCGTCTTCGTGCCGGCATCGCGCCCCGATTCGATATCGCGCAGGTCATCGCCCACGAACAGCACGCTGGCCGGGTCGAGGTCGAGCATCTTGCAGGCGAGGATCAGCGGCTCCGGGTCAGGCTTGCTGTTCTTCACATGATCCGGGCAGATCAACAGCGCCGAGCGCTTGGCCAGCCCCAGCTGCTGCATGATCGGCTCGGCGAAACGCAGCGGCTTGTTGGTGACCACGCCCCAGATCAGGTTGGCCTTCTCGATGTCGGCCAGCAGTTCGCCCATGCCGTCGAACAGCTTGCTGTGTACCGCGCAGCCAACCAGGTAGCGCTCGAGGAACTCCAGGCGCAATGCCTCGAAGCCCGGCGACTCCGGGTCCATGGCGAAGGTCACAGCGACCATTGCCTTGGCACCGCCGGAGATTTCGTCGCGGATGTGCTTGTCGTTGATCGGTGGCAAACCCCGGTCGGCACGCATCGCCTGGCAAATCGCAATGAAGTCCGGCGCGGTGTCGAGCAGGGTGCCGTCCATGTCGAAAAGAACTGCTCTGATACGCATCGGCTTACTCCTCGCGCAGGGTCTGGATCATGTAGTTGACGTCCACGTCGGACGCCAGTTTGTAATGCTTGGTCAACGGGTTGTAGGTCAGGCCGATGATGTCCTTGACGGTCAGGCCGGCCATGCGGCTCCAGGCACCGAGTTCGGAAGGGCGGATGAACTTCTTGAAGTCGTGGGTGCCGCGCGGCAACAGCTTCATGATGTATTCGGCGCCGACGATGGCGAACAGGTACGCCTTGGGGTTGCGGTTGATGGTGGAAAAGAACACCTGGCCGCCCGGCTTGACCATACGGAAACAGGCGCGGATCACCGAGGACGGGTCCGGCACGTGCTCGAGCATTTCCAGGCAGGTGACCACGTCGAACTGCTCCGGCATCTCCTCGGCCAGGGCTTCGGCGGTGATCTGCCGGTATTCGACGTTCACGCCCGATTCCAGCTGATGCAGTTGAGCGACCGCCAGTGGCGCTTCGCCCATGTCGATGCCGGTCACGGTCGCGCCGCGCTGGGCCATGGCTTCACTGAGGATGCCGCCGCCGCAACCGACGTCGAGGACTTTCTTGCCGGCCAGGCTGACGCGTTCGTCAATCCAGTTGACCCGCAGCGGGTTGATGTCGTGCAGCGGTTTGAATTCGCTCTCGCGGTCCCACCAGCGATGGGCCAGGGCTTCGAATTTGGCGATTTCGGCGTAGTCGACGTTGCTCATGGTTTAAGTCCTCTAAAACTTGAAAAATCCTGTAGCCCCGGGGTTGAGTCCGGGGGACTTACGATTCTTTGCGGCCGCTGATGCGCTGGCCCCAGGCCTTGGCGGTGGCGACGAGTTGCTGTTCGTCCATCCGTGTCAGGCGGCGGTCGTCGAGCAGTTGCTTGCCCGCGACCCAAAGGTGTTTCACGCAATCGCGGCCGGATGCATATATAAGCTGCGAAACCGGGTCGTAGACTGGCTGCTGGGCCAGGCTCGAGAGGTCGAAGGCGACGATGTCGGCGGCCTTGCCGACTTCCAGCGAGCCGACCTCGGCTTCGATCCCCAGTGCGCGGGCACCGTTGAGGGTGGCCATGCGCAGGGCGCTGTGGGCGCTGAGAGCCGTGGCCGAGCCCGCGACGGCCTTGGCCAGCAGGGCGGCGGTGCGGGTTTCGCCCAGCAGGTCCAGGTCATTGTTGCTGGCGGCGCCGTCGGTGCCGATGGCGACGTTGACCCCGGCCTGCCACAAGCGCTCCACCGGGCAGAAACCGCTGGCCAGCTTCAGGTTCGACTCGGGGCAGTGAATGACATGGGTGTTGCTTTCTACCAGCAACGCCAGGTCTTCCTCGCTGATCTGGGTCATGTGAACCGCCTGGAAGCGCGGCCCCAGCAAGCCCAGGCGCGCCAGGCGGGCCAGCGGGCGTTCACCGCGCTGTTCGAGCGCTTGCTGCACTTCGAAGGCGGTTTCATGCACGTGCATGTGGATCGACGCGTCCAGCTCTTCGGCGATCACCCGGATTTTTTCCAGGTTTTCATCGCCCACGGTGTAGGGTGCATGGGGGCCGAAGGTGATTTTGATGCGTTCGTGATGCTTGAGGTCGCCAAACAGCTCGACGCCCTGGCGGATCGCCTCGTCCGCGGTGCTGGCGCCCGGGATCGGGAAGTCGAGGATCGGAATGGCGATTTGTCCGCGGATGCCGCTGTTATGTACGCGCTCGCTGGCAACCTTCGGGAAGAAATACATGTCAGAGAAACAGGTGATGCCACCCTTGAGTTGCTCGGCGATGGCCAGGTCCGTGCCGTCGCGGACGAAATCCTCGTCGACCCACTTGGCTTCGGCCGGCCAGATATGGTTTTCCAGCCAGGTCATCAGCGGCAGATCGTCGGCCAGGCCACGGAACAGGGTCATTGCCGCATGCCCGTGGGCGTTGATCAGGCCGGGGCTGAGCAGGATGTCCGGCAATTCGCGCACTTCGGTTGCGTTAAGCTGCAGGGCAGCGCTGCGTGGACCGATGAAGGCGATGCGCCCGTCGCGGATGCCCAGGGCATGATCCTTGAGCACGACGCCAGCGGGTTCGACGGGTACCAGCCAGGTCGGCAGCAACAACAGATCGAGCGCAGGGGCAGTGTTCGGCATCGAGGATCGGTTCCAGTGCTTTTGTAAAGGATGGCGAAGTATACCCGAGCGTCTTCGCCGGGGGATCGCTATAATCGGCGGCTTTTGTTTCTGACTGCGGGGTGTTTGATGCGCGATCGACTGTTGGCTGCTGAGAAAGTGAAGGCCATCGATTGGCGTGATGGCACCCTGTACCTGCTGGATCAGCGAGTTTTGCCGTTCGAGGAAACCTGGATCGCCTGCACCAGCGCGGCGGCAGTGGCCGAAGCCATTCGCTCGATGGTAGTGCGCGGCGCGCCGGCCATTGGCATCAGTTCCGCCTATGGCGTTGTGCTGGCAGCGCGCGCCCGGTTTGCCGAGGGCGGCCACTGGCAGGCGGCGCTGGAGGAAGATTTTGCGCTGCTCGCCGATTCCCGTCCGACCGCGGTCAACCTGTTCTGGGCCCTTGGGCGCATGCGCGAGCGTCTGGATCGCCTGAAAAAACACGCAGATCCGCTGTCCGTGCTGGAAGCCGAGGCCCTGGCCATTCATGAAAGCGACCGCGAAGCCAACCTGACCATGGCGCAACTGGGCGTCGACCTGATCCGCAAGCACCAGGGCAACGCCCAGGCGATCATGACCCATTGCAACACCGGCGCACTGGCCACCGGTGGGTTCGGCACGGCGCTGGGGGTCATTCGCGGTGCCTTTATCGAGGGCATGGTCGAGCGCGTGTATGCCAGCGAAACCCGTCCATGGTTGCAAGGCTCCCGACTGACGGCCTGGGAGCTGGCCAACGAAGGCATTCCGGTGACCCTGCATGCCGACTCCGCCGCGGCGCATATCATGAAGATAAAGGGCGTCACCTGGGTCGTCGTCGGCGCAGATCGAATCACCGCCAATGGCGACGTGGCCAACAAGATCGGCACCTATCAGATGGCGGTCAATGCCATGCACCACGGCGTGCGCTTCATGGTGGTGGCGCCGAGTTCGACCATCGACATGAACCTGGCCAGTGGCGACGACATCGTGCTCGAGGAGCGCGATGGGCGCGAGCTGCTGGAGGTAGGTGGCCAGCGGCTCGGCGCCGATGTCGATGCGTTCAACCCGGTGTTCGACGTAACCCCGGCGGACCTGATCGATGCGATCGTCACCGAAAAAGGCATCGTCGAGCGCCCGGATACGGCGAAAATGACCCAGTTGATGTGCCGCAAGCGCCTCCATTGATTGCCGTGGCGTTTGAAAGGACGCCATCGCCAGCAGGCTGGCTCCCACAGGGTTTGTGATCGACACAGATCCCTGTAGGAGCGGGCTTGCCCGCGAAGAGGCCCTGAAAGACAGTAAATGACCCTGAATCAACCCCCCAATTCAGCATTCAACTCGGCTCTAAGCCTCTCTGATCCCCTTCAAGCCTGTCATCGGTCAACTAACTATGCTCCATGCGCATCAGGGGGATAGGTGCGTGGCGGCTCTTGTGATAACATCCGGCGGTTTCCAAGGTTGTCCCGCGGGGCGACCTTTACTGCGCAGATCCATGGCATAACTCGTTGATTTGTCGTAAGTCGGTGCACGGCACTCAGCCTGCAGCGGCGAGCTTCGTTCGTCCCATATGGATGTGACGAAGTTTCACCAGAAAAAGGAATCAGGCTTCTCATGGGCGAACTGGCCAAAGAAATCCTCCCGGTCAATATCGAAGACGAGCTGAAGCAGTCCTATCTCGACTACGCGATGAGCGTAATTGTCGGGCGGGCACTGCCGGATGCGCGCGATGGCTTGAAGCCCGTGCACCGGCGCGTGCTGTTCGCGATGAGCGAGCTGGGCAACGACTTCAACAAGCCGTACAAGAAATCTGCCCGTGTTGTCGGTGACGTGATCGGTAAGTATCACCCGCACGGTGATACCGCGGTGTACGACACCATCGTTCGGATGGCGCAGCCATTCTCCCTGCGCTACCTGCTGGTAGACGGCCAGGGCAACTTCGGTTCGGTGGACGGCGACAACGCCGCGGCCATGCGATACACCGAAGTGCGCATGACCAAGCTGGCGCACGAGCTGCTGGCCGACCTGCATAAGGAAACCGTGGACTGGGTGCCGAACTACGACGGCACCGAAATGATCCCGGCGGTCATGCCGACCCGTATTCCCAACCTGCTGGTCAACGGCTCCAGCGGTATCGCCGTGGGCATGGCGACCAACATTCCGCCGCACAACCTCGGTGAAGTCATCGACGGTTGCCTGGCGCTCATCGACAACCCCGAGTTGACCGTCGACGAGCTGATGCAATACATCCCGGGTCCGGACTTCCCGACCGCCGCGATCATCAACGGTCGCGCCGGCATCATCGAAGCCTACCGCACCGGTCGCGGCCGCATCTACATGCGCGCCCGCTCGATGATCGAAGACATCGACAAGGTTGGTGGCCGCCAGCAGATCGTCATCACCGAACTGCCTTACCAGCTGAACAAGGCTCGCCTGATCGAGAAGATCGCCGAGCTGGTAAAAGAGAAGAAGCTCGAAGGCATCACCGAGCTGCGCGACGAGTCCGACAAGGACGGTATGCGCGTCGTGATCGAACTGCGTCGTGGCGAAGTGCCTGAGGTGATCCTCAACAACCTCTACGCCCAGACCCAGCTGCAAGCGGTATTCGGCATCAACATCGTTGCGCTGATCGACGGCCGTCCACGCATCCTGAACCTCAAGGACCTGCTGGAAGCCTTCGTCCGTCACCGTCGCGAAGTCGTCACCCGCCGTACCGTGTTCGAACTGCGCAAGGCGCGCGAACGTGGTCACATCCTGGAAGGTCAAGCGGTTGCCCTGTCGAACATCGACCCGGTCATCGCCCTGATCAAGGCCTCGCCAACCCCGTCGGAAGCCAAGGAAGCGCTGGTCAGCACCCCTTGGGAGTCCTCCGCCGTTGTGGCGATGGTGGAGCGTGCCGGCGCCGATTCGTGCCGTCCGGAAAACCTCGATCCGCAATACGGCCTGCGCGACGGCAAGTACTTCCTGTCGCCAGAGCAGGCGCAAGCCATCCTGGAACTGCGTCTGCACCGCCTGACCGGCCTGGAGCACGAAAAACTGCTGGCCGAGTATCAAGAGATCCTCAACCAGATCGGCGAGCTGATCCGCATCCTCAACAGCGCTACGCGCCTGATGGAAGTGATCCGCGAAGAGCTGGAAGTGATCCGCGCCGAATACGGCGACGTGCGTCGCACCGAGATCCTCGATGCCCGTCTCGACCTGACCCTGGGCGACATGATCCCGGAAGAAGATCGCGTCGTGACCATTTCCCACGGTGGCTACGCCAAGACCCAACCATTGGCTGCGTACCAGGCCCAGCGTCGTGGCGGTAAAGGCAAGTCGGCCACCGGCGTCAAGGATGAGGACTACATCGCTCACCTGTTGGTGGCCAACAGCCACACCACGCTGCTGCTGTTCTCCAGCAAGGGCAAGGTGTACTGGCTGAAAACCTACGAAATCCCTGAAGCGTCCCGCGCCGCCCGTGGTCGTCCGCTGGTTAACCTGCTGCCGCTGGATGACGGTGAATACATCACCACCATGCTGCCGGTCGAGGAATACACCGAAGGTCACTTCATCTTCATGGCCACCGCCAACGGCACCGTGAAGAAGACCCCGCTGGAATCCTTCAGCCGTCAACGCAGCGTCGGCCTGATCGCGCTGGAGCTGGACGAAGGCGACGTGCTGATCTCCGCGGCCATCACCGATGGCGAACGCGAAGTCATGCTGTTCTCCGACGGCGGCAAGGTCACTCGCTTCAAGGAATCCGACGTTCGCGCCATGGGCCGTACCGCCCGCGGTGTACGCGGCATGCGCCTGCCAGAAGGGCAGAAGCTGATTTCCATGCTGATCCCGGAAGAAGGCAGCCAGATCCTCACCGCTTCGGCGCGTGGTTACGGCAAGCGCACTGCGATCACCGAGTTCCCTGAGTACAAGCGTGGCGGCCAGGGCGTGATCGCCATGGTCAGCAACGATCGTAACGGCCGTCTGGTCGGTGCGGTTCAGGTGCTCGATGGCGAGGAGATCATGCTGATTTCCGACCAGGGTACCCTGGTGCGTACCCGTGTCGACGAAGTGTCCAGCCTGGGTCGTAACACCCAGGGCGTGACCCTGATCAAGCTGGCCAGCGATGAAACGCTGGTCGGTCTGGAGCGGGTCCAGGAGCCGTCGGAAGTCGAGGGTGAAGAGCTGGAAGGTGAAGAAGGTGCCGGGTTCGAGGGCAATGTCGTGATCGACGACATCGTCGAGGACCAGCAACTCGACGCCGCCGCTGACGAAGAACCACAGGAATAAGCGGGTAAGCAGGGGGCGGATGAAAATTCGCCCCCTTGTTGTTTGTCCTGTATGAAAAAAATCGACACCCACGACGATCAAATGTGGGAGCGGGCTTGCTCGCGAAGACGGACTGACATCCAATAAAGATGTCGCCAGTCCAATCGCTTTCGCGAGCAAGCCCGCTCCCACATTAGATTGGTGTCGGCTGATGATTTATTGCGTGATACCACCAAATCAGAGCGAGATTGGATGTGAGCAAGAGAGCCTATAACTTCTGTGCCGGTCCTGCGGCGCTTCCCGAAGCTGTCCTGCAGCGCGCCCAGGGTGAACTCCTCGACTGGCACGGCAAGGGTCTGTCGGTCATGGAAATGAGCCATCGCAGCGATGAGTTCGTGTCCATCGCCACCAAGGCCGAGCAGGATCTGCGTGATCTGCTGAATATCCCCTCGAACTATAAAGTGCTGTTCCTGCAAGGCGGCGCCAGCCAGCAATTTGCCCAGATTCCCCTGAACCTGCTGCCGGAAAATGGCTCCGCGGACTATATCGACACCGGTATCTGGTCGCAGAAAGCCATCGAAGAAGCGTCGCGCTTCGGCCACGTCAATGTTGCCGCCACCGCCAAGCCGTACGACTACTTCGCCATTCCTGGCCAGAACGAATGGAAGCTGTCGAAAGACGCGGCCTACGTGCACTACGCACCGAACGAAACCATCGGCGGCCTGGAATTCCAGTGGATTCCCGAGACCGGTGACGTTCCGCTGGTGGCCGACATGTCCTCGGACATCCTTTCGCGTCCGGTGGATGTCTCGCGTTTCGGCATGATCTACGCCGGCGCCCAGAAGAACATCGGCCCCAGCGGCATCGTGGTCAACATCGTGCGTGAAGACCTGCTGGGTCGCGCCCGTTCCCAGTGCCCGACCATGCTCGACTACAAGGTCGCGGCCGACAACGGCTCGATGTACAACACCCCACCGACCCTGGCCTGGTACCTGTCGGGCCTGGTGTTCGAGTGGCTCAAGGAGCAGGGCGGTGTCGAAGCCATCGGCAAGCTCAATGACGTCAAGCAGCGCACGCTGTACGACTTCATCGACGCCAGCGGCCTCTACAGCAACCCGATCAACAAGTCGGACCGCTCGTGGATGAACGTGCCGTTCCGCCTGGCCGACGACCGTCTGGACAAGCCGTTCCTGGCTGGCGCCGACGAGCGTGGCCTGCTGAACCTCAAGGGTCACCGTTCCGTGGGCGGCATGCGCGCCTCCATCTATAACGCCGTCGACATCAACGCGGTCAACGCGCTGGTGGCGTACATGGCAGAGTTCGAGAAGGAACACGGCTAATGTCTGAGCAAGAACTCAAGGCACTGCGCGTTCGCATTGATGCTCTGGACACTAAAGTCCTGGAGCTGATCAGTGAGCGTGCGCGTTGCGCCCAGGAAGTCGCGCGAGTAAAGATGGCCTCGCTGGCCGAAGGCGAAGTGCCGGTGTTCTATCGTCCCGAGCGCGAAGCTCAAGTGCTCAAGCGTGTCATGGAGCGCAACCAGGGGCCGCTGGGCAACGAAGAAATGGCGCGGCTGTTCCGCGAAATCATGTCCTCGTGCCTGGCCCTCGAGCAGCCGTTGAAAGTGGCGTACCTCGGTCCTGAAGGCACCTTCACCCAGGCTGCGGCCATGAAGCACTTCGGCCACGCCGTGATCAGCAAGCCGATGGCGGCCATCGACGAAGTGTTCCGCGAAGTGGCGGCCGGTGCGGTGAACTTTGGCGTGGTCCCGGTGGAAAACTCCACCGAAGGCGCGGTCAACCACACCCTCGACAGCTTCCTCGAGCACGACATGGTGATCTGTGGCGAAGTCGAGCTGCGGATTCACCATCACCTGTTGGTCGGTGAAAACACCAAGACCGACAGCATCAGCCGCATCTACTCCCACGCCCAGTCCCTGGCCCAGTGCCGCAAGTGGCTGGACGCCCATTACCCGAATGTCGAGCGCGTGGCGGTGTCCAGCAACGCCGAAGCGGCCAAGCGGGTCAAGGGTGAGTGGAACTCGGCAGCGATTGCCGGCGACATGGCGGCCGGCCTCTACGGGCTGACTCGCCTGGCCGAGAAAATCGAGGACCGCCCGGACAACTCCACGCGCTTCCTCATGATCGGTAACCAGGAAGTGCCGCCGACCGGCGACGACAAGACGTCGATCATCGTCTCGATGAGCAACAAGCCGGGCGCGCTGCACGAATTGCTGGTGCCGTTCCACGACAACGGCATCGACCTGACACGAATCGAGACCCGTCCGTCGCGCAGCGGCAAATGGACCTACGTGTTCTTCATCGATTTCGTCGGCCACCACCGCGATCCGCTGGTAAAAGGTGTGCTGGAAAAGATCAGCCAGGAAGCAGTAGCACTCAAAGTGCTGGGTTCCTACCCGAAAGCAGTTCTCTAAGGGGTGGTAGCAAATGAGTGGCAATTTCCTCGCTCTGGCACAGCCGGGCGTGCAACAACTTTCGCCATACGTTCCGGGCAAGCCCGTGGACGAACTGGCGCGTGAGCTGGATCTCGATCCGGCCAGCATCGTCAAGCTGGCCAGCAACGAAAACCCGCTGGGTGCCAGTCCCAAGGCCCTGGCGGCCATCCGTGAAGAGTTGGCTGAGCTGACTCGTTATCCGGACGGTAACGGCTTCGCGCTCAAGACCTTGCTGGCCGAGCAGTGCCGTGTCGAACTGAACCAGGTGACGCTGGGCAATGGCTCCAACGACATCCTTGAGTTGGTCGCTCGCGCCTACCTGGCGCCAGGCCTCAACGCGGTGTTCAGCGAACATGCGTTTGCGGTCTACCCGATCGTGACCCAGGCCGTCGGCGCCCAGGCCAAAGTGATTCCGGCCAAGGATTGGGGTCATGACCTGCCGGCGATGCTGGCGGCCATCGACGCCAATACCCGCGTAGTGTTCATCGCCAACCCGAACAACCCGACCGGGACCTGGTTCGATACCGAGGCGCTGGACGAATTCCTCCAGGACGTGCCTGAGCACGTGCTGGTGGTGCTGGACGAGGCCTACATCGAATACGCCGAAGGCAGCGACCTGCCGGACGGCCTGGACTTCCTCGCGGCTTACCCGAACCTGCTGGTGTCGCGCACATTCTCCAAGGCCTACGGCCTGGCGGCGTTGCGCGTCGGCTATGGCTTGTCCACCGCCGTGGTCGCCGATGTGCTGAACCGCGTGCGCCAGCCGTTCAACGTCAACAGCCTGGCCTTGGCCGCTGCCGGCGCTGCGCTGCAGGACGCCGAATACCTGGCTGAAAGCCGTCGCCTGAACGAGTCGGGCATGCAGCAACTGGAAGCGGGTTTCCGTGATCTGGGGCTGGGCTGGATTCCATCCAAAGGCAACTTCATCTGCGTTGACCTCGGTCAGGTGGCGGCCCCGGTGTTCCAGGGGCTGCTGCGCGAAGGCGTGATCGTGCGTCCGGTGGCCAACTACGGCATGCCGAACCACTTGCGCATCACCATTGGCCTGCCGGCGGAAAACAGCCGCTTCCTCGAGGCGCTGGCCAAGGTTCTGGCCCGTGGTTGATGTCACTGCACTGCAATCTGCTGAACCCATGATCGGACGCCTGGTGGTGGTCGGTCTGGGGTTGATCGGCGGTTCGTTTGCCAAGGGTTTGCGCGAAAGTGGCCTGTGCCGCGAAGTGGTCGGCGTCGATCTCGACCCGCAGTCGCGCAAACTCGCGGTTGAGCTGGGTGTGGTGGATCGCTGCGAAGATGACCTGGCGGTTGCTTGCCAGGGCGCCGACGTGATCCAGTTGGCCGTGCCGATCCTTGCCATGGAAAAAATGCTCGGCCGTCTGGCGGGCATGGACCTGGGGCAAGCGATCCTGACTGACGTCGGCAGCGCCAAGGGCAATGTCGTGCGTGCGGCGTGCGAAGCTTTTGGTGGCATGCCGGCGCGTTTCGTGCCGGGCCACCCGATCGCCGGTTCCGAGCAGAGCGGGGTGGAAGCCTCCAATGCCGAACTGTTCCGTCGCCATAAAGTGATCCTGACACCGCTGGAGCAGACCGATCCGCAGGCCCTGGCCGTGGTCGATCGTCTGTGGCGCGAGTTGGGCGCCGATGTCGAGCACATGCAGGTCGAACGCCACGACGAAGTGTTGGCGGCCACCAGTCATCTGCCGCACTTGCTGGCATTCGGCCTGGTCGACTCGCTGGCCAAGCGCAATGAAAACCTTGAGATCTTCCGTTACGCTGCGGGCGGTTTCCGCGATTTCACAAGAATCGCCGGAAGCGACCCGGTCATGTGGCATGACATCTTCCTCGCCAACCGCGAAGCTGTCCTGCGCACACTCGATACATTTCGCAGCGACCTCGACGCCTTGCGCGACGCGGTCGATGCAGGGGATGGGCACCAATTATTGGGCGTTTTCACTCGCGCCCGGGTTGCCCGCGAGCATTTCAGTAAAATCCTGGCCCGTCGGGCCTATGTGGACGCTATGAATTCCAACGATCTGATTTTCCTGGCTCAACCTGGTGGCCGCCTGTCCGGTCGGATTCGCGTACCAGGTGACAAGTCGATTTCCCACCGTTCGATCATGCTGGGCTCCCTGGCCGAAGGCGTGACCGAAGTCGAAGGCTTCCTCGAGGGCGAAGACGCCCTGGCGACCCTGCAGGCGTTCCGCGACATGGGCGTGGTCATCGAAGGCCCGCACCATGGTCGTGTGACCATTCACGGTGTCGGCCTGCATGGCCTCAAGCCAGCACCGGGTCCGATCTACCTGGGCAACTCCGGTACCTCGATGCGCCTGTTGTCCGGCCTGCTGGCGGCACAGGACTTCGACAGCACCCTGACCGGCGACGCTTCGCTGTCCAAGCGCCCGATGAATCGCGTGGCCAACCCGCTGCGTGAAATGGGCGCCGTAATCGAGACCGCCGCTGAAGGCCGTCCGCCGATGACCATTCGTGGTGGGAACAAGCTCAAGGGCCTGACCTACACCATGCCAATGGCCAGTGCCCAGGTTAAATCCTGCCTGCTGCTGGCGGGTCTGTACGCCGAAGGCAAGACCACCGTCACCGAGCCTGCACCGACTCGCGACCACACCGAGCGCATGCTGCGCGGCTTCGGCTACCCGGTCAGCGTCAACGGTGCCACCGCTTCGGTCGAGTCCGGCCACAAGCTGACCGCGACCCACATTGAAGTGCCGGGCGACATCTCGTCGTCGGCGTTCTTCCTGGTGGCCGCGTCGATCGCCGAGGGTTCGGAGCTGGTACTGGAGCACGTCGGCATCAACCCGACCCGCACCGGCGTGATCGACATCCTGCGCCTGATGGGCGCCGACATTACCCTGGAAAACCAGCGTGAAGTCGGCGGCGAGCCAGTGGCGGACCTGCGCGTGCGAGCAGCTAAACTCAAGGGTATCGAGATTCCCGAGGCGCTGGTTCCATTGGCGATCGACGAATTCCCGGTGCTGTTCGTCGCTGCGGCCTGCGCCGAAGGGCGCACCGTGCTGCGCGGCGCCGAAGAGCTGCGGGTCAAGGAGTCGGACCGGATCCAGGTCATGGCCGATGGCTTGCTGGCGCTGGGCGTCAAGTGTGAACCGACCCCGGATGGCATCATCATCGATGGCGGTTCGATCGGTGGTGGTGAAGTCCATGGTCACGGCGACCACCGGATTGCCATGGCCTTCAGCGTTGCCTCGCTGCGCGCCACGGCGCCGATCCGCATCCACGACTGCGCCAACGTGGCGACCTCGTTCCCCAACTTCCTGGCGCTGTGCGCGCAGGTCGGTATCCGCGTTGCGCAAGAGGCCCAGTCGTGAAGAGCATTGCACCGGTCATCACCATCGATGGGCCAAGCGGCTCGGGCAAAGGCACCATAGCCGGGATCCTGGCCAGGCGCCTGGGCTGGAACCTGCTGGATTCCGGTGCGCTGTACCGCCTGCTGGCATTCGCTGCGCATAACCACGGCGTCGACCTGACCAATGAAGAGTTGCTGAAAAAACTCGCCGCTCATCTGGATGTGCAATTCATCGCGGCGACCGAAGGTCAGCTGCAGCGCATCATCCTGGAAGGTGACGAAGTCAGCGATGTGATCCGTACCGAAAGCGTCGGTTCGGGTGCCTCCCAGGTGGCTGCATTGCCTGCGGTGCGCGAGGCGCTGCTGCAGCGCCAGCGCGCTTTCCAGGAAACGCCGGGCCTGGTGGCCGATGGTCGTGACATGGGCACGGTGGTGTTTCCAGATGCCCCGCTGAAGATTTTCCTGACCGCCAGCGCCGAGGAAAGGGCGCGCCGTCGATATTTGCAGTTGAAGGGCAAAGTCGAGGGTGTTAGTCTGTCGAGTCTGCTAGATGAGATACGTGCACGCGATGAGCGTGACACCCAGCGAGCGGTAGCCCCGCTCAAGCCGGCGGCTGACGCCATACAGCTGGATTCCACGGAATTATCCATCGACCAGGTGCTGGAACGCATCATGAGCGAGATCGCCATTCGCGATATCGCCGGGTGACCAAGAAGGCCGCAGGGGACCAGTCATAGTCCTGGGGCGCTTCTTCTAAATGAAACTAACCCACACCGTCTGGGGTGTGGAGATGGGCGTATTCTTCGCCCTCATCAACAGGAATTAAAATGAGCGAAAGCTTTGCGGAACTCTTTGAAGAAAGCCTAAAAACCCTGAACCTTCAGGCAGGCTCCATCATCACCGGTGTTATCGTTGATATCGATTACCAAGCTCGCTGGGTAACCGTTCACGCTGGCCTGAAGTCTGAAGCACTCATCCCGCTTGAGCAGTTCTACAACGACGCTGGCGACCTGACTATCAACGTCGGTGACGAAGTTCACGTTGCGCTGGACTCGGTAGAAGACGGCTTTGGCGAAACCAAGCTGTCCCGTGAAAAAGCCAAGCGCGCTGAATGCTGGATTGTTCTGGAAGCTGCCTTCGCAGCCGAAGAAGTGGTCAAGGGCGTTATCAACGGTAAGGTTAAAGGCGGCTTCACTGTCGACGTTAACGGCATCCGTGCGTTCCTGCCAGGTTCTCTGGTTGACGTCCGTCCAGTGCGCGACACCACGCACCTGGAAGGCAAAGAGCTGGAATTCAAGGTCATCAAGCTGGACCAGAAGCGCAACAACGTTGTCGTTTCCCGTCGTAGCGTCCTGGAAGCCGAGAACTCCGCCGAGCGCGAAGCTCTGCTGGAATCCCTGCAGGAAGGCCAACAAGTCAAAGGTATCGTCAAGAACCTCACCGATTACGGCGCATTCGTCGATCTGGGTGGCGTCGATGGCCTGCTGCACATTACCGACATGGCTTGGAAGCGTATCAAGCATCCTTCCGAAATCGTCAACGTTGGCGACGAGATCGATGTCAAGGTTCTGAAGTACGATCGCGAGCGCAATCGTGTTTCCCTGGGCCTGAAGCAACTGGGCGAAGATCCATGGGTTGCTATCAAAGCCCGTTACCCAGAAAGCACTCGCGTTACCGCTCGTGTAACCAACCTGACCGACTACGGCTGCTTCGCTGAGCTGGAAGAAGGCGTTGAAGGTCTGGTACACGTTTCCGAAATGGACTGGACCAACAAGAACATCCACCCTTCGAAAGTCGTACAAGTCGGCGACGAAGTGGAAGTTATGGTTCTGGACATCGACGAAGAGCGTCGTCGTATCTCCCTGGGCATCAAGCAGTGCAAATCTAACCCATGGGAAGATTTCTCTGGCCAGTTCAACAAGGGCGATAAAATCTCCGGCACCATCAAGTCGATCACCGATTTCGGTATCTTCATTGGTCTGGACGGCGGCATCGACGGCCTGGTTCACCTGTCCGACATCTCCTGGAACGAAGTTGGCGAAGAAGCTGTTCGTCGTTTCAAGAAGGGCGACGAGCTGGACACCGTTATCCTGTCGGTTGACCCAGAGCGCGAGCGCATCTCCCTGGGCATCAAGCAACTGGAAAGCGATCCGTTCTCCGAGTACGTTCAAGAGAACGACAAAGGCGCAATCGTTAAGGGTATCGTGAAAGAAGTTGACGCTAAAGGCGCCATCATCACCCTGGCCGACGATATCGAAGCGACTCTGAAAGCCTCCGAAATCAGCCGTGACCGCGTTGAAGACGCGCGCAACGTTCTGAAAGAAGGCGAAGAAGTAGAAGCCAAGATCATCAGCGTTGACCGCAAGAGCCGCGTAATCCAACTCTCGATCAAGTCGAAAGACGTTGAAGAAGAGAAAGAAGCGATCCAGAGCCTGCGCGACAAGCCGCAAGCTGGTTCGGATGCTCCAGTAGCCACCACTCTGGGTGACCTGCTGCGTGCACAAATGGAAAAACAGAACTAAGTTCTGACTTTCTGTAAAAAAGGGCGACTTCGGTCGCCCTTTTTTGTGCCTGCAATTTGGCTCACGCCCTGTAGGAGCTGCCGCAGGCTGCGATCTTTTCGGGTAAACCCGAAACATTACCTCACCAAAACTGTCTGTTTCTTTAGCAGGATCAATCGCTTATTTGCAGCTAGTCTTAGCTTGGGGTAATCGACGGTCAGGCGCTGTGCCTGGCATAAGGATGTGAATGAAAACGCTCGTAGTCGTCATAGCGGTGCTGGCATTGGCAGGGTGTGCCACCAGTGCGAAAACGCATGCCGTGCGTGGGGTCAGTGGTATCGAGATCGATTGCTCGGGGCTGGGATCGAACTGGGAAAGGTGTCAGAAGCGCGCAGCCAAGGAATGCAAAGGTGCAGGCTATACAGTCGTGGCAAGGTCCGATGATGCAAAGGAAGAAGAGGAAGAATTTCTCTTTGGCTTCAATCCCGCGGGTTTAGTTACGCGGACGATGCTGGTTATCTGCAGGTGAGTGGGCGGGCAGGGGAGTGTAGTGCCCCGGAAGAAAAAACAGGCTACAGGAGGGGGCTGTTCAAATTTGTCAGGGCATGCTAAAACCTTTGAAGCGCTGATCTAGCTGCTTGAAAAAGAAGGGAAAATTATGACGAAGTCGGAGTTGATCGAACGAATTGTCACCCATCAAGGGCTGCTCTCATCAAAGGATGTGGAGCTGGCCATCAAGACCATGCTTGAGCAAATGTCCCAATGCCTGGCCACCGGCGATCGTATCGAGATCCGTGGTTTTGGCAGTTTCTCCCTGCATTATCGTGCCCCTCGTGTAGGCCGCAATCCGAAGACCGGTCAGTCGGTTAGCCTGGATGGCAAGTTTGTACCGCATTTCAAACCTGGGAAGGAATTGCGGGATCGGGTGAATGAGGAGGAGGAGGGTGAGTTTGAATGAGTTGGATTGGAGATTGACGTATGCGTAGTCTCAGGCGCGTAGCTTTCATATTGTCTTTTTTGTTGCTTCTTTTGTTGATCCTGGCATTCGTCTTGGAGAATCAACAAAACGTTTCGTTGCAGTTTTTGGGTTGGTCAGTGCCGCAATTGCCAATTTCACTACTGGTCATAACGGCGTTGTTGGTTGGGATGCTAATTGGGCCATGTGTGGGCTGGCTTTGCCGGCGTGTGGTGCGAAGGCCTTTGCGTCACGCTACCTGATTTTTGCTCGTTGGTTTTTTGGGTGATTTTTGGTGGAAGGTATGGTGAAAAGATAGGGCTGCCGTTCCGATTCCTTGGCTGTTTCTGAACTATTCCATGTCTTTTTAGGGTGATAGATTCGATTGTCGCTGTCCGGCTTCTGGATTGAAATTGTTCATCAGATTTTTCATATTGGCTTTTGAATTATTTAAATAGTTGTTTTTGCGAAGAAAGAGTTTGGCGATAATAATGAGAATGAATGTTTTTCTTCGAAAGCTTCTGCTATATGTGCCTGTGAAGATGGTGCCAGCCGTTTCAGGTATATTTTTGATATTTTACCTGTATAGGTTGTTCCCGGAAGGGCAATACGTCAGTTACTCAGTCAGTTTGTTTTGCTCGCTAATTACTGCTCAGTTATGTGCGGGTTGGGTCGGTAATTCTTTCATTTATTATTATTCAGGTCTGGAAGACAAGCGGCTATTTGTTTCTAATTGTATTTCGGTTGTTTTTCTTATCGCTCCGGTCGCCTCTGTTCTGGCAGCGGCGGTTGCGGTTTATTTTTCATCGGTGGCTTACGTTTTTTTGTGTGTTTGGTTGTTGTGCTTTGGTCAAATTCTGTTCTTCTTTCTCTCTTCTGCGTGCCAGGCAGGTTTTTTTGTAAAGCAGCAATTGGTAGCGGTTATCTTGCAGGCTGTCACGCAAATTGCATTGATAGTTATCTTCTTCAGGTTCTTTGAAGTTGACTTCAGATATGCCTTGTTTTCGCTGGCTTTAGGATATTTTGCTGGCGCATTTTTTTTGTTGTATACACTTCTCAAGATATTTAGTGCTTTTAATCCTTTCTCTAATGTCGGTTTGTTCAAAGAAAATCTAAGGCTTATTTTTCAGTATGGTGCTGCACTTTCGCCATGGATATTAGGAATGCTGGTGATGGTTGGAGCTGATAGATTTGCAATTGGTTTTTATAATGTTGAGTCTGGCGATGCGTATTTGTCATTGAAGGATCTGTTTGTGGGGGCAGCTGGGTTGTTGAGTATGCCTTTGTTGATGATGGTCCATCCTTTCGTTATTAAACGCTTTAGAGAGGGTGTATTCGCGATTAATGTGATAGAGAGTTCCTCAGGGTTTTTGATAGTCACATTCTCGCTTCTCTGGGGGGCGCTGTATTTTGTAGGGTTTGGATTTTTTGAAGTTGTCACCGGAAAACTTATAACTGTTTCAAAGCTGGCTATTCTCTTTGCGTTTATTGGCGTCTTCTTGAACAGTGCTGCGGTGTATTTTCAAAAGAGACTTGAAGTGCATCGTAAAATGAAACTGCTAGCGTATCTTTCGGTTATTTCTTCGCTCATATCCGTTCTTTTTGCATGGGTCGGCGCCCGGTACTGGGGTGTGATCGGTGCGTCTCTAGGTGTGTTACTCGCGCAAATGCTGTATTTTTGCCTCGTCACCGCGAGTCTGTTCAAGCGTCTGGATTTCTATCGAAGCTTTGGCGCACCCGCGATGGTCTCGTCGCTGGCTTTGCTGGCAGGGTATGCGCTAAGCGTCGGTTTGGAGGTCATCGCCGGGTCAATGATCGAGTGGCAAAGATCCATTTACTGGCTAGTAGGATTTTCGGCAATTTCTCTATTCTCTCTATGGAAAGGGGTGAGGTGGAGTGAATTTATGAAGGCCTCCGTGTAATGGGTCTGCTTGATTTGATCAGGGGTAAGGTTGAGGGCTTGACCGCCTGTCTGGTGCAGGAATGGATTGCTGATGTGCAGTTAGATTATCTTGTGGTATCTGGATGGATCGAGTTCGTTGATAATTTTATAGGTAGGTGTTCTGGTAATGATGCTTCTTGACAAGCTAAGAGTGTGGATTTCAAAAAACCTGGCACCGTTGATATTTTTATCAGCATATTTTGTGACAGTGGTTTTGGGGAATATCTTGTATGCTCTACCCTATGGGCGAGAGCAACTCGAAAAGAACCGCTATACAGCCGATATTCTGCAGTTTGAAACGTTGTTTAGTCCGGGTTATTGGTTGTTGTTGTTGCTTCCATTTATAGTAACTCCAGTTGTAATTGTATGTGTGCGAAAGTTTGCCGGGCAGTACTTGGAGCGTTGGAGTAGGGTATTTCCAGAGTTCACGAAGTCAGAGTATCTGTTTATTATAACTGCTAGTTATTTGTTCGTGCTGTACGCAATGTTCAAGGCCGACGCCTTCTCCTTGTTCTTGGCGGGTACCGACCCGGTTGCATCGGTCGAGGCGAGATTCAAGATCAGGAATCAACTCGGGTTCATACCTTTAGTAGTGCTGATGTCACTTCTACATTATCTCTCCATATATTCACTGGTCAGATGGATAATGGCAAGCAGCCGATTTTGGGTGGTGGCGACCATTGCTAATGCCATCCTGATGTCGGTGTTTCTTGTGCTTCTGAATATGAAATGGCCGATTCTCATATTTTACGCAGGTTTGGTATTGGCCGTTTTTGTTTACTCCAAGCGCTACCCGTATCTAAAGGCAGTGGTTGGCGGCGTTTTACTGATCACAATGTACTTCATGATTTCAGCGTTCGTTTTTCGTCTGATACCTGCGGCGCAGGCACCGGATGAAAATATTCCGCAGATCACTGAGATTACTCAGGGCCCCATTACCTCTGCCACACCTCAAGTGCAGCTGGAGAGTCCAAAAGTTTCTGAAGGGGTTAAAGGTGCAACCGGAGTTGGGGCTATCGATAAAACTTTGAGCGTTGGGCAGGCAGCGGCAAGCAACGCGCCAATGCTGCTATTCAATGTGGTCAATCGAATGGCAATCATATATCCGTATTATTATCAGGTTTTCACAACGGAAGGCCAGGTTTGTGGCGGGATTATTGCTCAGGCTAGAATTGGCCCTGCCTGCCGTCCAAGCACCTTTATCTATAGTCGCATTTTCAATGATAGTTTCAATGGCCGTGGTACTGCCCCTGCGGCGGTACAGATATCAGGTTACGCATTAGGTGGATGGCCAATTGCTATTTTTGCACTGTTGTGTGCATCGGTCGTTCTCGGCTTGTTTGCGTCGCTTCCGTTAAATGCTGGAGCAGTCGTTGGCTCGCTAGCAGTAACTGGTGCAATTGTGGGCTACCATTTTTCCCAGATTCCGGGCGAAGGTCCGATTTTTTACGATCATGGTGTCTTTTGGGTGGTGCTGGGTCTGGTTGTATTCAAGGGATGGCGCACGCTAGGGCGGCGATTTGGGTTCGGAAACCAAACGCTGGACATAAAATAAATAGAAATCGCCGGTCTCTCCTTGCGGTTAGCCGGAAACGAAGTTGCTAAAGGAGCGCAGCCCGACCTCCCTGGTTAAAACAGTAGGTGTGCGGGTTGCCTTTTCAGATGGTGAGTATCCTGTTCGGTGCTATCCATCGAATTGGTTGTTGAGAAGGCGAGAATGGGCAAAAAAATTGTGCTGTTGGGGTTCTACGTAGGCGACTCATATTTTGATAAGTACTCAAAAGATGACGCTTTCCCGCAGATAGCCGCTTACAAGCTTGAAAAGCGATTTCTCGAAGCGCTGCGTTTTGCTGGTGCATGCGTACAAACCATAGCGAGCATTGCGGTATCAACCTATCCGCGTAATAAAAACTGGTATTTTCCTGGTGGTTCTTTTGCAGATGCGTCGGGAACCGGGATCGTCACACCAATTGTAAATCTGCCAATACTTAAAGTGTTTACTCGATTGTTGGGTTCTTTGGTGGGTTTGATCAAGCACAAAAAAAACGGGCTTGATGCTGTTTGTGTCTACGCGGCTCATACGCCGAACCTGCTCGCGGCATTCATAATGCGGAAGTTGTACGGCATCCCTTTTTTTGTCTTTATTCCTGATCTGCCGTCTTACATGGATATGGGAATGAACAGGTCGATGGTGCTTAGGGGTTTGAAGAAGATGGACGCCTACATCATTGATCGATTGATAGCTGCTTCGTCGGGTGTTTTTGTGACGAGCCAGCATATGGTTAAAGATAATTTGGTGTGGTCAGATAAAGAATATTTGGTAATTGAGGGTATATCGAACTCCTCTGCGCTAACTGCGGAGGAGGGAAACAGTTCACCAGATCGTAAAAAAGTCATTTTTTATGCCGGTGGTCTGAATAAAGCATATGGTATAGTTCAATTGATTGAGGGGTTTATTGCGTCCGAGGTTGATGCTGAGCTTTGGCTTTGTGGGCGGGGGGAGTTGGAGGGGTATATTACCGAAGTTTCCAGCACGCACCCGGCTGTTAAATATCTTGGGTTCTTGAGTGCTGCAGAAGTCGAGCGTATTCAATCCTCAGCCTCCTGCCTGGTTCTGAGTCGAAGTCCGGAACAGGCTTATACCCGGTACTCATTTCCCTCTAAGTTACTTGAGTATCTTGTCAGCGGCGTTCCAATTCTAACAACGCGTCTGGCGGGGATTCCTGATGAATATTTCAAATTCGTCAATGTTATCGAGGATAGCACTTCTAGCGGTGTAGGCGCCGCACTGAAGCGGTTTTTTGCAGCTGATCAACAATTTTTGTTGGAGAAGGCTGCTTGTGGTAGAATTTGGGTTTCAGAGACCAAGTCTAGTGTTGCCGTCGGACAAAAAATTGTAGATTTTATGGAGAAAAATAATTGACTATTTTCAGCGGTAAAAAACTGTTAATCACCGGCGGTACTGGCTCTTTCGGCAATGCTGTACTCAAACGCTTCCTGGATACCGATATTGCCGAGATTCGAATCTTCAGCCGAGATGAAAAAAAGCAGGACGATATGCGTAAGCATTACGCAAACTCCAAGCTCAAGTTTTATATCGGCGATGTACGCGATTATCAAAGCGTGTTGAATGCCACTCGCGGTGTTGATTATATTTTCCACGCTGCCGCTCTAAAGCAAGTTCCCTCTTGCGAGTTCCACCCAATGGAAGCAGTCAAGACCAATGTCATGGGTACTGAAAACGTACTCGAAGCCTCCATTCAGAACGGCGTTAAGCGCGTTGTTTGTTTGAGCACGGACAAGGCTGTTTACCCAATCAACGCCATGGGTATTTCAAAGGCGATGATGGAAAAGGTCATGGTCGCCAAGTCGCGCGGCGCAGATGACGATAAAACTGTCATTTGTGGTACGCGTTATGGCAACGTGATGGCGTCGCGAGGTTCGGTCATTCCCCTGTTTATTCAGCAAATTCGTGACGGAAAGCCGCTGACGCTTACCGATCCGAACATGACCCGCTTCATGATGACGCTGGCCGATGCGGTTGACCTGGTGTTGTATGCCTTCGAGCATGGCAATAATGGTGATTTGTTCGTGCAGAAGGCTCCGGCGGCGACTGTGGAAGTGCTCGCCCAGGCATTGACCCAAATGCTCAATCTGCCGGAACACCCGATTCAGGTGATTGGCACACGCCATGGTGAGAAGCTATACGAGGCATTGCTTAGCCGAGAAGAAATGGCATGCGCAGAAGATCGCGGTGAATACTTCCGCGTGCCGCCTGACTTGCGTGATTTGAACTATGCAAAATTTGTTGAGGTGGGTGAGGAGAAGATCTCTCGCATGGAAGATTACAACTCCCACAATACCCAGCGACTGGACGTGGAAGGCATGAAGCAACTCCTCCTGAAACTTGAATTCATGCGCGCTATCCAGCGTGGTGAATTTGCGACTCCAGAGGAGTGACGTGATGAAAGTCTTGATCACAGGGTCAAATGGTTTTGTAGGCAAGAATCTGATCGTTCATCTTGGCGAGCGTAACGATATTGAAGTCCGGTGCTTTACTCGTGCGGACGATATCGAGCAACTCCCTGGACTAGTGAAGGACATTGATTTTGTTTTTCACTTGGCAGGTGTGAATCGCCCGCAAGACCCTGAGGAGTTCAAGACTGGCAATACAGATCTGACCCGCGCGCTATGTGATGCGATCGTTGCGAGCGGGAAGCGTATTCCGGTTCTCTACACTTCTTCCAGCCAGGCTGAACTGGATAACCCTTACGGTAATAGCAAGCGGGGTGCTGAGGAGTTGTTGGAGGCGTTGGCTAAGCAGCACGGCTCGTCCGTGTATTTACTCAGGTTGCCAAACGTGTTTGGTAAATGGGCGAAGCCAAACTATAACTCTGCTGTTGCCACGTTTTGTCACAATGTTTCGCGCGGCTTGCCGATTCAGATTAATGACCCGAGCGCTGTCATTAATCTCGTTTACATCGACGATGTCATCCGCACCTTCATTGCTGTTATGGACGGGAAGTTCTCCTCCGAACGATTTGTGCAGGTGCAGCCGCAATACAGTATTGCCGTTGGAGAGTTGGCGCGACAGGTGCAAGCGTTTCGCGACAGCCGCGATACGTTGATCACTGAGTCTGTGGGTACTGGCCTGATTCGGGCGCTCTACTCAACCTATGTCAGTTATCTGACCCCTGATCGCTTTACCTACCAGGTGCCCAAGTACGGGGATGCCCGCGGCGTGTTTGTAGAAATGCTGAAAACGGGAGATAGCGGACAGTTTTCTTACTTTACTGCGCACCCAGGTATTACTCGTGGTGGGCATTATCATCACACAAAAACTGAAAAATTTTTGGTGATCAAGGGATCTGCGTGCTTTCGTTTCCGTAATGTGATTTCCGATGAGTTTTACGAGCTGTTTACGACTGGAGATCAACCCGAGATCGTGGAAACGGTTCCTGGATGGACACATGATATTACCAACGTCGGGACCGAGGAAATGATCGTGATGCTTTGGGCCAACGAGATTTTCGACCGCGAAGCACCAGACACTTATGCGCGACCAATAGTCTCTGAAGCATAAGAAGCAGGATTTCGCCAACGAGAGTTGTCGGTCGTTTTCATCACCAATTAAAATGTGACGTTAAAAAATGAAGAAATTGAAAGTCGTAACCGTAGTGGGTACCCGTCCTGAAATCATTCGACTATCCCGTGTCATGGCTGCCTTGGACAGAGATTGCGATCATGTTTTGGTACACACTGGGCAAAATTACGATTACGAACTGAATGAAATTTTCTTTCAGGATCTCGGCATTCGTAAGCCTGATCACTTTCTTAACGCTGCGGGTTCTACCGGTGCGGAAACCATCGGCAACGTGATTATCAGTGTCGATCGAGTGCTTGGCGAGGTCCAGCCTGAAGCGCTTCTGGTGCTCGGGGACACCAACAGCTGCATGGCGGTCATTCCGGCCAAGCGCCGCAAAATCCCCACGTTCCACATGGAAGCTGGCAACCGCTGCTTCGATATGCGTGTCCCCGAAGAAATCAACCGTCGTATTGTCGATCACACGGCTGATATCAACCTCACGTATAGTACGATTGCTCGCGATTACTTGTTGCGTGAAGGCCTGTCTCCGGACATGGTAATTAAAACAGGCAGCCCGATGTTTGAAGTACTTAACCATTATCGGGAAGGCATAGATGCGTCGGATGTTTTGCAGCGTTTGAATCTTGAGCCTGGAAAGTTTTTCGTGGTGAGCGCTCACCGCGAAGAGAATATTGATTCCGATAAGAACTTCCTGAAGCTGGTCGATGTGCTTAATCAGACGGCGGAGGTTTTTGGGCTCCCGGTTATTGTTTCGACTCACCCCCGGACACAGAAACGTGTAGATGCCATGGGCGTGAAGTTCCATGCAAACGTGCGCTTGCTCAAGCCGTTGGGCTTCAAGGATTACAACAAGCTGCAACTGGAATCAAAGGCTGTTCTTTCCGATAGCGGCACCATCAACGAAGAATCCTCTATTCTGAACTTCCCAGCCTTGAATATCAGGGAGGCCCATGAGCGTCCTGAGGGTATGGAGGAGGCGGCCGTTATGATGGTGGGGCTGGAGGTTGATCGCGTAATGCAGGGGTTGCACTTGTTGCAGGCGCAGACTCGTGGCGATCAGCGAACTTTCCGCCTTGTTCAAGACTACAGCATGCCTAACGTTTCGGAAAAAGTAGTCCGGATCATTCATAGTTATCGTGACTATGTTATGCGTGTCGTTTGGAAAAAATACTGATCAGGGCGAGACGTATTAATGGTAAAGGTTTTTATTGTTTCGGAATATGTGGGTGCTGAGCAGAATTCTACCGGTTTTTTTTGGTCAAAAATCGTAAATAAGATTGGGGCTGAACTGGGGAGCGTGACAGTCATTTATCCGCGCGCGGATAAGTGCTCAGATTTTTTTTCGAGCCCCAAAATTAAAGAAGTGGCATTCACATCACCGAAGTTTAATAAAAACAAACTTTTGTTCAGGTTGGTAGGTCAACTTTGCCAAGTGGCAGGTTTTTGTTGGCATGTTCTCCGGGATGTCAGGAAAAACGATGTTGTGCTGACCGGGACTAATCCGGCACTGCTTTTGATGGTTATCCCCCTTTTGAAGTTCATCAAAGGCTTCAAATGGGGGGTGCTGGTTCATGATGTGTTTCCTGAAAATTTGGTACCTGCTGGTATAATTAAACCCACCAGTACCATTTATCCCATCATCAATCGACTGTTTTCGAGTATTTATAACTCCGCAGAGTTGTTGATTGTTATTGGTCGCGATATGCAGGAATTGGTCAGACTTAAGGTAAAGGATTCAGCAAAAGTCGCATTTGTGCCAAATTGGGCAGATGAAAAAGAGGTCTATCCTCTACCTCGTCACAGCGCCCCTTTTTTGAAAGAGTTGGGATGGCAGGAAAAAGTTGTATTTCAGTTCTTCGGAAACATCGGTCGTCTGCAGGGCATTGAAAATATTCTCGACTCCATTGCGCTCGTCGAGGATGATCGCGCTGCGTTCATCTTTATAGGGGACGGTGCGCTCGTTGCGAAGGTAAAAGAGTTTGTTAAAAGCAATCCTCAGAAAAATGTTGCCTATGCGGGCTCTATTCCGTTGAAGGACAAAAATCAGGGGCTTGCCGCAGGTGATGTAGCTCTGATTACCCTGGAGAAAGGAATGCTCGGTTTGGGTGTACCCAGCAAGGCCTATTTTTCTCTTGCCGCGGACAAACCTCTTTTGGCGGTTATGGATGATGATGCCGAGATATCCCGAATGATTCGTGAAAACGGCGTGGGGTGGCAGTGCAAGCCAGCAGACCCGCGTGCCTTGGCCGACGTGATAGCGACAATCTGCAACTCAGATCTTGCAGCCTTGAGCGGATGCTCGCTGGCTGTCTTTCGTGAGAGTTACGCTGAGGATATCGCGTTGAACAAGTTCTACGCAAATGTCGCTAATCTCATTGGAAAGAACAAGGTATGAAAGTTCTCATTACTGGCGCCAATGGATTTGTCGGGCGACGCTTGGCGAGCGTACTTCGCTCTGAATACGATCAGCTGATTTGTTGTTCGCGCAGCGCCGGGTCTGGCGCTGAATTTGTTACCTCACCTGCCTTAAGTGCCACCGCGGACTGGGTTCCACTATTGACCGACGTCGATGTTGTGATTCACTTGGCTGGTAAAGCTCACAATTTAGGGGAGTCTAGGGACGTAGCCCTGGAGGGTTTCAAGCGGACGAATGTGGAGGGGACACTGCGGCTGGCAGAGCAGGCACTTGCCTGCAATGTCAAAAGATTCATCTTTATCAGCTCAATTGGTGTCAATGGTTCGTCGACGACCGAGGCTGCATTTAACGAATCTTCTCCGGCGGCACCTCATGCAGATTATGCCGAATCAAAGTTAACGGCTGAGCAAAAACTCGAGGCGTTGTGTCGGGGGTCTTCAATGGAGCTGGTGATAATAAGGCCTCCTCTGGTGTATGCGGGGCAAGCGCCTGGTAACTTCAGGCGATTACTGAAGATAGTCTCATCAGGGCTCCCTTTACCTTTTGCGGCTATAAATAATCGACGTAGCATGATTGCCCTGGATAACCTGGTCGATTTCATCCGCGTCTGCGTGACGCATCCACAAGCCGCCAATGGTCTGTTTCTTGTTTCCGATGGTGTTGATCTTTCCACCGGCGAGATAGTCAGGCTGCTAGCCAAGGGTATGAATAAAAAAGCTCGTCTCATAGCTGTGCCCCAGTTTTTGCTGTTGGCCGGGGCTACTCTACTGGGGCGGCGTGCGATCTATACACAGCTTTGTTGTTCGCTGGTAATTGACTCTTCGAAAGCACAATCAACATTGGGTTGGGTCCCTGTCGTCTCTCCTCAGCAGGCATTGACAGATTCAGGTCGGGATTTCAAGGCCCTCTAATTTTTTTGTGTACGGTGTTCTTATAATGATAAATGCACATTTTCAAACTGAATATTTCTGGTTCCTGTTTCCTGTAGTGATTATTTTATCACTCGGCTTGACTGGAGCCTTGCGTGTTTACGCATTGAAAAACAGTCTTATCGATGTTCCAAATGGGCGCAGCTCACATTCAATTCCTACGCCTCGTGGCGGCGGCGTTGCAATCGTCGTTTGTTTTTTGCTCGTCATGCCGTTTCTCTCCTTGGCCGGACTGGTGAGCTGGTCACACGCGTTGGGATTGATTGGCGCTGGCGCCTGGATTGCGGTGATCGGTTTTCTTGACGATCATGGCCATATTGCAGCTCGCTGGCGGCTATTGGCTCATTTCATCGGCGCGATCTGGGCATTGTTCTGGCTTGGAGGCCTAGCGCCGGTCAGCATGTTCGGAATGACGATCGATTTCGGTTGGATAGGTCATGTCATTGCCGCTTTCTATTTGGTCTGGATGCTTAACCTGTACAACTTCATGGACGGAATCGACGGGATCGCGGGGGTTGAGGCCGTAACCGCAAGCGTTGGTGCTTGCCTGATTTACTGGCTTACCGGTTTCGAGGCTCTGGTCTGGGCTCCCTTGCTGCTCGCCGCCGCGGTGCTCGGGTTCCTCTGCTGGAATTTTCCGCCTGCCCGAATTTTCATGGGGGACGCGGGCAGTGGCTTCCTGGGTATCATACTGGGCATTTTCTCCCTCCAGGCATCCTCCAATGCACCACAATTTTTATGGGTGTGGTTGATTCTGCTTGGCGTATTTATTGTCGATGCTACATTCACCTTGTTGCGACGTTTAATGCGTGGCGATAAGGTTTATGAGGCGCATCGCAGCCATGCTTATCAATTCGCTTCGAGAAGCGTCGGCCGCCATTTGCCGGTTACAGTGGGTGTTTTGCTGATCAACCTGTTCTGGCTGCTTCCGGTAGCCCTGTGTGTTGGAGTATGGGGCTTGGATGGCCTGCTCGGCCTGCTGATCGCTTATGTTCCGCTCGTTCTACTCGCTGTCAGATACCGCGCGGGCGAATTGGAAAAGGCGATTTGAGGTGTATTTCACCTCATTGACAACGTCATTAGAGCTGTCCAGGTGTTTAAATAATGGATTTCTGTTTTCAGGTATCCAGCGCTTGAAGCTTTTCAGGAGTGCGAAAGGGGTTTTATGGATAATGTTCGGGCATATTTGTTAAGCCTTCCGCGTAGACGCAAGCGTATCTTGCAAGTCATCACTGACTGCTTGCTCGTCTGGGCCGCCTTGTGGATGTCATTCATCGTACGCTTGGGTATTGACGAGATGATCAATCCGTTTACCCAGCATTTTTGGTTGTTCGCGGCCGCTCCCGTAGTCGCAATTCCACTTTTCATTCGCTTTGGAATGTATCGGGCTGTGATGCGTTACTTTGGTAACGATGCCCTGATTGCGATAATCAAGGCCGTCAGTCTGTCCGCGTTGATTCTCGGGATGGTTGTGTATTGGTATAGCAATCACCAGTTTGTAGTGCCCCGCTCAGTCATTTTCAACTACTGGTGGCTCAGTCTGATCATGGTGGGCGGGTTGCGTCTTGCCATGCGCCAGTTTTTTCTGGGTGACTGGTTTACAGCCGCGCAGCACGTTCCTTTCACCAGTCGTGACGACGGCTTGCCGCGCGTCGCTATTTATGGCGCAGGTGCCGCCGGCAACCAACTGGTCGCCGCTCTGCGTATGGGCCGCGCCATGCGCCCTGTCGCTTTTATCGACGATGATAAAAGTATCGCCGACCGCGTGATCTCCGGATTACAGGTTTACAAGCCCAAGCACATTCAACGCATGATCGATGTTACGGGCGCACAAGAGATACTGCTCGCTGTACCATCCGTGAATCGCGGGCGTCGGCGTGAGATTCTCGGCTTTCTGGAAAGATTTCCACTGCATGTCCGCAGCGTTCCCGGTTTCATGGATCTGGCCAGTGGTCGGGTCAAGGTTGATGACATTCAGGAAGTCGATATCGCAGATCTGCTTGGCCGGGATGCGGTACCGGCACAGGGAGATCTGCTGGAGCATTGCATCAAAGACCTGTCGGTTATTGTGACGGGGGCCGGGGGATCTATCGGCTCCGAACTGTGCCGCCAGATTCTGATTTTGAAACCAACTACACTTTTGTTGTATGAGCATAGCGAGTTCAATCTGTACAGCATCCTGTCAGAACTGGAGCACCGCGTCGCACGTGAATCACTAACGGTGCGCTTGATTCCGATCCTCGGTTCGGTGCGTAACCAGGACAAGTTGCTGGACGTAATGAAAACTTGGCATGTAGACACGGTATATCATGCTGCTGCTTACAAGCATGTCCCGATGGTCGAACACAATATCGCCGAAGGCGTGTGGAACAATGTGATCGGTACGTTGAATACCGCACAGGCGGCGCTCCAGGCTGGCGTTTCGAACTTCGTGCTGATCTCAACCGACAAAGCTGTTCGACCCACAAATGTCATGGGTAGTACCAAGCGCCTGGCGGAACTGACGCTGCAGGCGTTGAGTCGGGAAGTGGCCCCCGTGATGTTTGGTGACAAGACCAATGTTTCTCGTGTAAATAAAACCCGCTTTACCATGGTCCGCTTTGGCAACGTGCTCGGTTCTTCCGGATCAGTCATTCCGCTTTTTCATAAACAGATCAAATCGGGTGGGCCGTTGACCGTTACCCATCCAAAAATCACTCGTTACTTCATGACGATTCCCGAAGCCGCGCAGTTGGTGATTCAAGCGGGTTCGATGGGGCAGGGAGGGGATGTATTTGTTCTGGATATGGGGGAGCCGGTCAAAATTGTAGATCTTGCCGAGAAAATGATTCATCTTTCCGGTTTCAGTGTGCGTTCGGAAAAAAACCAGCATGGCGATATTTCCATAGAGTTCACGGGGTTGCGACCAGGTGAAAAGCTTTACGAAGAGTTGCTGATTGGCGATAACGTTGCCGCAACACCGCACCCCATGATTATGACTGCTACTGAGGACTATCTCAGTTGGGACGTGCTTAAACTCAAGCTGGGGGAATTACTGGCGGCTGTTGAACGTGATGATTATTCGCAAGTTCGCCAACTATTAAGAGAAACAGTCAGTGGCTATACCCCCGACGGCGAAATCGTCGACTGGATCTACCAGCAACGTCGCCTCGAACCCTGATTGTCTCACATCTCGCAATAGACACATTTTTGACACCCTCCCTACATCGCCTAACTTGAGGAAGCAGCTGCGGAAAAGCTGCTTCCTCAATCGATGTCATGGAGCGTCATTTATGCGTACAGGCTATTTCTATTCCCTGGTTTTTGCCCTGCTCACCAGTGCCTCTATCACCGCAAATGCAGCGCCTGCAGCAAAGCCGGAGGCTTCCAAGGCTCCGGTGGCGATGGAGGCTTCTGCGAATGCGCAACTGGTCAAAGTGGACCTCAACAAGGCCGATGCGCCGACCTTGCAGCGTGAGTTGTCCGGCGTGGGGGAGGCCAAGGCTTTGGCGATTGTTGCGTATCGTGAAAGTAATGGTCCGTTTGCATCCGTCGACGAGTTGCTCGAAGTCAAGGGTATCGGCAAGGCCCTTCTGGATAAAAATCGCGAGAAGCTTCAGGTGAACTAAGCTTGTCACTCAGCCTTGGAGGCCGGTCATTGACCGGCCTTTTTGCTTTCTGGCGATTGCTGCAAGGTTTTGCCTTTCGTCAGCGTTTAAAAAATTACGGCTATCATACTGCAAATAAATTATGCATATAATAAATAGGCTTTCCGCCCAGGCGCGCTGAGATTTGGCGCCTGTCCATTCCTCTGGCATCTCCCAGGAGCAACCTCATGTCTTCCCTTCAGTCCCAAGGCACCGCCCTCGTCACCGGCGCCTCTTCCGGTATCGGCGCTATCTACGCGCAGCGCCTGGCGGCGCGTGGTTTTGATTTGTTGTTGGTCGCCCGTGATCAGGAGCGGCTTGAAGCGGCGGCGAGTGCGTTGCGCGACGCCCATGGTGTGCAGGTCGAGGTGCTCAAGGCGGATTTGACGCAGAAGGATGACGTGCTGAAGCTTGAGCAGCGTCTGCGCAGTGATTCGAGTATCAGCCTGTTATTGAACAATGCGGGGGTGGCGGCGGATGGGTTGTTGGCCAATGCTGATCTGGACCAGCTGGAGCGCATGATTCAGTTGAATGTCACGGCGGTCACGCGTTTGGCGTCGGCTGCGGCGGCGGGTTTTGCCAAGGCGGGGCGGGGCACGATCATCAACATTGCATCGGTGGTGGCGTTGTTTCCTGAGCGTTTCAATGCGACGTACAGCGCGAGCAAGGCTTATGTGCTGAGTCTGACCCAGTCGTTGAACGCAGAGCTCGACGGCACCGGCGTCAAGGTCCAGGCTGTATTGCCAGGGGTGACGCGTACCGAGATCTGGGAGCGTTCGGGTATCGATGCTTCGCAGATTCCGGCGGAGATGGTTATGGAGGCGGGGGAGATGGTCGATGCAGCCTTGGCAGGTCTGGATCAGGGTGAGTTGGTCACCATTCCGTCCTTGCCGGATGCTGGCGACTGGGATGCATTTGTGGCGGCGCGTCTCGTCATGGCGCCTAACCTTTCCAAAAGCAAGGCTGCCGCGCGTTACAAATGACGCGGGCGAACCGGTATGAGGTGGTTGTGGTATGAGTGATCGTCGAGTGGTAGTGACAGGCATGGGGTTGGTGTCGCCGCTGGGTAGCGGCGTCGAAGCGGTCTGGGCGCGGTTGTTGGCCGGACGTTCGGGGTTGCGCACCTTGCCTGGCGAGGTGGTGGCCGATCTGCCGACCAGTGTCGGTGGGGCCGTGCCGACCCTGGCGGAGGATCCGGAGGCGGGTTTTGACCCGGATCGGGCAACACCGCCCAAGGAACAGAAGAAGATGGACCGGTTCATCCTGTTTGCCATGGAGGCGGCGCGCCAGGCCATCGAACAGGCGGGTTGGCAGGCGCAAACAGGCGAGGCCCAGGAACGCACGGCAACCATTATCGGTTCCGGTGTTGGTGGTTTCGGGGCGATTGCCGATGCGGTGCGCACCACGGACAGCCGTGGGCCGCGACGTTTGTCGCCGTTTACCATTCCTTCGTTCCTGGTGAATCTGGCGGCGGGTCATGTGTCGATCCAGCATGGGTTCAAGGGTCCGTTGGGGGCGCCGGTCACGGCTTGTGCAGCCGGAGTCCAGGCGATTGGCGATGCGGTGCGGCTGATTCGTTGTGGTGAAGCGGATGTGGCGGTGTGTGGCGGCGCGGAGGCGGCGATCGATCGGGTCAGCCTGGCCGGCTTTGCGGCGGCGCGTGCCTTGTCCAGCGCGTTCAACGACACCCCGGAGCGCGCCTCGCGACCGTTCGATCGGGATCGCGATGGCTTTGTCATGGGCGAGGGGTCTGGCCTTCTGGTAGTCGAATCCCTGGAACATGCCTTGGCCCGGGGGGCTCAACCCCTGGCAGAAGTGGTCGGTTATGGCACCAGTGCTGACGCCTATCACCTGACCGCGGGGCCTGAGGATGGCAGTGGCGCACGCCGGGCGATGTCACTGGCATTGGCACAGGCGGGAATTTTGCCTGAGCAGGTTCAGCACCTGAATGCACATGCCACCTCGACGCCGGTAGGCGACTTGGGAGAGTTGGCAGCCATCAAGTCATTGTTCGGTTCGAACAACGACATTGCGGTGACATCGACTAAGTCGGCCACCGGGCATTTACTCGGTGCTGCCGGCGGCATCGAAGCCATTTTCACGCTGCTGGCGATCCGCGATCAGATCGTGCCGGCGACCCTCAATCTCGATAACCCGGATCCGGCTTCCGAGGGCGTGGACATTGTCCATGGCCAGGCTCGGCCGATGGCGATCGAGTACGCGTTGTCCAACGGTTTCGGCTTTGGCGGGGTCAACGCCAGCGTGCTGTTCAAACGCTGGGCTGGCTAGTGCCGGATCGATTGAGATAGCTACGAGTCACCTCGAGGATCTCAGCGGCCAGCTCGGGATTCTCGACGCTGCGCGAAAGCAGCAGCGCGCCGATCAACGTGGACATGATGACGATGCTGCGGTGCTCGGTGTTTTCGCCCTCCAGCGTGCTTTCAATCTGGCGCAATCGTGCATGGAGTACCACGTCTGAAGTGGGGCTCGGCTGGCCGCGCATGCCGAGTTCCGAAGACATGGTCGGCAGCGGGCAGCCTTCGTGGGGCGAGGTTTGGTGCCATTCAGAGAGGTAGGCGTTGATGAACGCCTCCAAGGGCCGGTCCTGGGCGAACAGCTCAGCGCACCGGACGTCCACTTCATCCCCGGCAGCCTGTAGCGCTTTTTCCACCAGCTCGTCCTTGGATTTGAAGTGTGAATAAAAGCCACCGTGGGTCAAGCCCAGCGCTTTCATCAGGGGCTGCAGGCCGGTGGCGCCGATGCCGTCGCGGCGAAAGCGTACGGAAGCTTCCTTGATGATGCGTTTGTGGGTCTGGGCTTTATGGTCCTGCGAATAACGCATCTGATATCTCCACATCAATGCGCCATATTAACCAATGAAAATTGGATGGTGACTGTACTTCTATTTCTAAAAAGCATGCAGATGCGTCGAACTTGATTGAAACGCCAATGGAATATGGCACGAATAGTGATTACTCACTCCTCATCGATTGTTGAACAATCCGAGGTAACGGGTATGAGCAGCGGACTGTCATTGGCCGATCACATCACGCTGGAGTTGCGCGCCGACATCATTGGTGGACGCTTGCTGCCCGGCATGGCCTTGGTGGAAAACGATCTGGTGGCAACCTATAACGCTTCGCGCAATACCATTCGCGAGGCCCTGCATCGCTTGGGGCAGGAGGGGCTGACTCGCTATGTGCGCAACAAGGGTGTGATGGTGCGCCGGTTGGGGATCGAGGATGTGCGGGACCTGTTCCAGGTTCGTCGTACGCTCGAATTGCAGGCAATCGGTTCAAGCCGGCCCCTGTGCGAGTCTCGGTCCGATCGCATGCTCCAAGCCCTGGAGGCTACCGAGCTGGCCCGGGACCGCGAGGACTGGCGCGCCGTCGGGACCCATGGCCTGGCCTTTCACCAACATATCGTCGGGCTGTTGCGCAGTCCGTTATTCGATGAGTTTTTCACCAACGTGGTCGCGCAGTTGCGCCTGGTGTTCTGCACCGCCCCCGATGAATCACGTTTTCAGGCGCCCTGGCTGGCTCGCGATAGGCAGATCCATGAGCTGCTCGCCGAGGGTGACAAGCGAGGGGCCGCAGATGCCATGAACCTGTATCTCGACGATTCCGAACACTTGCTGTTGCAAATGCTTGCCCCTGCTTCCCATCACTGATCGAGGATCTGTGCCATGTACAAAGACTATCCGGCGGCCTACCAAGTCAGCAAAGGCTCGGCCTTGCAGGTGGACAAGGCCTTCTACGAGCGGGTTCGCGACGCGAAGGACGGGCGCACCTTGATCGAGTCGTTCGAAGTGCCGATTCGCACCGGTCGTGCCTGGACGGTCCCGGCCGGGCATGTGTTTCGTGTCACCACGCCGGTCGGGCCGCAAGTGGGGGACTTCAATGTGTGGAACGCCAACGATCCGCGCGAACGCTTGTGGGCGGCGCGGACCCGGCAGTTGCAGGGCGCGCACGTCAGCACTCACGACAGACTCTGGTCGAACCTGCCTTTTTTGCGGCCGCTGGTGACCATTACCGATGACAGCCTCGCCGCTTATGGTATCGATGAACATGGCGGCCGCCTGCACGACTTGCTGGGTACGCGCTGTGATCCCTATGTGAACAAAATGCTCACCGGCGAGGACTTCCATCATCACTGTCATTCCAACCTGACCCGCGCGGTAATGCCCCACGGCCTGACCGAATTCGACGTGCATGACGTGCTGAACATTTTCCAGTGCACGGGGCTGAACCACGATGACATGTATTTCATGAAGGCCTGTCCGGCACAGAAGGGTGATTATCTGGAGTTCTTCGCCGAGATCGATTTGCTGTGTGCATTGTCGACCTGCCCGGGTGGCGATCTGTCGCTGGCCATGTGGGGGCCGGATGCGCAGGATCCGCTGAGTGTGTGCCGGCCGCTGGGGGTGGAGGTCTATCGCCTGGATGATGCGTTGCTCGAGGGGTGGAGCCAGCCGGAGCGTGCGGCGTACAAGGGGTTGCATGGGTTGCAGATTGCGAAGGCGGATTGGGAGGTGTAGGGGCTGGCTTGCCAGCAAAAAACGCAAGAGCGCCGGGGTGAGCCAGTTAACACGCGTTATCGTTTAACGACCATCGCCGGCAGGCCGGCTCCCACAATAGATTGGGTGCAGTCGTGAGTGATTGGGCGAACTTGAGGCTGCCTTCGCTGGCAGGTCGGCTCCCACAATAGATTGGGTACGGTCGTGAGTGATTGGGCGAACTTGAGGGCGCCTTCGCTGGCAAGCCAGCTCCTACAGGGGGGCATGCGTCGGATCTCGATCTTTACTACGAGATTTTCAAGGTTATTGCATGTCCTTGAACCAGTTCATTTTTTTTAATCCGCTCGAACGGTTGTAACTTCGTCTCAGATAGGTACAATGGCGCGGCTCGCCGTCAGGTGAGCGTCGTTATGGTGACCCCATCGGTCCCCCCGCAACGATCAGCCGTGAACCCGGTCAGGCCTGGAAGGGAGCAGCCGCAGCGGTGACATTGTGTGCCGGGGTGTGGCTGGTGGGGTTACCACCTATCTCTAAATCCTTGATTCTACAAGGATTTATCAGTAAAAAAACTCGAAGTGTGACAGCGTTTAGGTACACCTAAGTGGTGCACTTTGCTTCGCATTCTAGCTTGCTCCAACACTCTCTCCAAGTTCGCTCTCATCGGTGTGCTCTCAGCAATTTGCTCGCCCTGGCTTCCATGGATCTTCTTTGTCAGGCAAAACGTGATTTGCAATTGCCAGTATTGTGGGCTGCCACTAGGATGAGGCATCTGAGCAAGGAGCGAGACATGGAATTCGTAGAGCGACTGAACGCGTTATCCGCCAAAATCCGCCAACAGGGCCCGGCAATCCAAACGGAAGAGGCGACCAAGATCGCCTTTGTCATGCCCTTCATAAACTCCGTCCTGGGCTACGATGTTTTCGACCCTTCTGAGGTCACCCCTGAGTACGTCTGCGACGTGGGTACAAAGAAGGGCGAGAAGATTGACTATGCCATCATGAAAAATGGCGAGATTCAGATACTGATTGAGTGCAAGAAGATCGGCGAGCCGCTGCACATCAACCACGCGAGTCAGCTTTTCCGGTATTTCCATGTCACCAGTGCCCGCATCTCGATCCTTACCAATGGTCAGGTTTACAGGTTCTTCACTGACCTCGATGCTCCGAACAAAATGGATGAGAAACCCTTCCTTGAGCTGGATCTTCTGGATGTGGATGAGCATGCTCTTCCTGAGCTTCAGAAGCTGACCAAGTCCGCCTTCGACGTTGATTCAATAATCAGCGCTGCTGGCGAGTTGAAGTACGTCGGGCAGATCAAAAAAGAGATGGCTTCACAGTTCAGTCAGCCCTCTGATGACTTTGTGAAGTTCTTCGCAACTCGCGTATACGATGGAATTATCACGCAGAAGGTCAGAGATCAATTCACTACGTTAACGCGTAAGGCCGCTATTCAGTTCTTGGGGGATCAGGTGAATGATCGTCTGAAGTCGGCAATGAGTGGTGCAGTTCAACCTTCATATGCGTTAGCTTCCGTGCAGAGCGAGTCGGTAAGTGAGCCTGTTCACCCTGAAGAGTCTGGCGAAGACTTGGTCCAAACGACGCTTGATGAGCTGGAAGGCTTTCATATCGTAAAGGCTATCGTCAGGGCGGTAGTGGACGCGAAACGGATTGTTCACCGGGATACGCAAAGCTATTTCGGCATTCTGCTGGATGACAACAATCGCAAACCAATTTGCCGTCTTCACTTCAATCGGAGCCAGAAGTACATCGGCATTTTTGATCATGAGAAGAGCGAGACTCGGCATCCCATAGCTTCCGTGGATGACATCTACGGCTTTGCAGAACAGCTGAGGGGGGCTATCTCGTACTACGAGTGATCAGTAGCTTTCTTTCATCTGGTAGCACGATCGAAGCGCCAAGCTAATTAGTGAGGCAGTTACAGCTATGGCTGGTATCCGCACAGCTTGTAGCAGGTGAAGACCGAAGAGATCATCATTCCGAAGCAGGTGATGATCTCTAGGACTGCCGTAGCCGCATAATCGTATTTGTGATGGCTTGAGCATTTGTGTCCAGCGTTTCCATTGCCGTCGTTGCGTTAGCGGCCACACCTCCCACTCCGTTCTCTGAGAGCCACTTGGTGATCTCTTCTATGGCCGCACCTATGGCGTGCTGGTTGTGCAGTAGCAAGGTCAGTGCGTCCGCTGTGGCGATGTTGGCTTCTGAGTTATCTGACATCGGTATGTCCCTGATTGATGAGGCAGGAAGCTAAAGAGTTTGCATATAAAACTTTATAATTTAGGGTATTCGCCACTGCCTCTATGCGGGCAATGGCGAAACACCAATACTATCCTTTCGACTTAAGCTTGAAATTCTTGCGAACTCCAGCACCGAACTCCATATAAGCCCCTGAGTTATGAACGCAGTGTACGGTTATATCTGCGTCGGAATTTACCCAAGTAGGAGTTCTTCCAAAGCAATCCACGCCGCTAGAAAAAGTAAGTTGAAAGCGATCACCTAAAAACATAAACCTATCATGGAATTTTCCTATCGTCGCCTTGTCTGCCTGCAGCACTTCAATTGTACCATTAACCTTTCCTTTGTTTAGGTACACTTCAAGATCCTGTCGACTTAGCAGTCCCCTATTCACGCTGCCACTAAAATTCGACATGACTATAATCTTGCATTTAGGTGCGACGAACTTTGTAATCTCGCATATAAAATCCGCACCACTTAAATTAATGCTCTTGTCAAAGATAAGTATTTTGTTTTCTTTTAGTAGATATTTTTTTAAAATCGCCGGCTCTACATTTCCTGCAGGCACAAGTGAAATTATTTCGGCAACCTTCGAGCCTGCCTGATTAGCAACGGTCGAATGTTTATAGCTTTTTGCATCAACTATTGATACGCCCCACGAAGATGGTGAGAGCACATTAAATGGCGTTGCCGAGTCAGCAATTATGGGGCCTGAGTTATGAAACGCAGCCCCAATATAGTTCGAGTGTATGCACGCAACATTCAAATGATACTTGCTCAAGCTCTCCGGTGCGATAAAGTAATAATTATTTTGTGTGCTGAATGTTTTATCGAACCACTCTTTAAACATGCCGGCGCCATCTGAAATACTCAGATATTCTTGTATGATTGCAGGTGTAACACCTAGCACAGCCGAATGAGCTGTAATAAAAATATCTGAAAGGGCACCAGAGAAGCTGTCCTGTAAGACTTTTTTCTCAATTACCGCTCTCATGCCTCTTGCCTCGTGAGCTTACTGATTTTATTGTTAATTATTCTTTTTGTGAGATTGTATGACTCATCAAAAAAACCTGCCGGCCAACCATCAATCAACTCCCCGTCAGAGTTTATCTTGATTTCAAAGGCTCGTTTTTCCAGCTCGCTCGGGAAGTAGTAAACTTTCAAGTCATCCTTTTTTATTCCGACTTTCTCATCTATAGAATTATCTGATATTGCCAGCTGCAGTCCTCGCAGTATGTGCTCGCTATGAGTTTCAATAATGAAGCGTTTCCCCTCCCTGCAAGCCTCAACCAGAAACTGCGAAAATGCTACTTGAGCACGAGGATGCAAATGCAGCTCAGGCTGTTCGATAATCATGCACTGATCTTTTCCCAAGGCTGCAGCTTGTACAACAATCGGTAGAACCTGAGAGAAACCAAACCCCACATCTTGAATTGAGTCTGCAATTCCACCACGGGTAATCTTTAGTTTGACCAGTTCCTCATAATCTTCGACAGCGATTGATCTTCCAGGGAAGAGAAGATCAACCCAATGTTGGATTTTTTTGTATGATTCTTTGTTTGCCTTAATACTTTCGCTACTTCGCTTAAGATATGATATTACAGAAGGAGTGTTTTCACCTTTTGGACCAACATCAGAACTTGCCGCAGATAGAGTGTAGCTTCGGCTGGGGCTGGAGCGAAGAGGGCCCAAGTATTTGTATTTCTCCGGAATATCAAATAAGGCATATATAAAACGATCCATTAATCGTATCTTGAATAGGGAAACATCATCTTTGCTGCCCGATGCAAGATTAAATGTAAATCCTTCCGTGTAGTAAAGCTTGGTCTTTAAAGCAGCAGTGCGCTTTATCTCCTTGTCTGTCGCCTTGATCTTTAAATGACTATATACAGTTACCTCTCTTTTCAAAGTCTCAAAATTAGTAACTATTGTATAGTAGGATTTTGTCTCGGCCCTTTTTAGCTTGAAAATTTCTACGCGACTATCATCGCTAAAGATCGCTGAAGTATCAATCGAGTATATTCGTGCCTGCTCCGTATATGGCGATCTATCATAACATAATCTTGTTATATACTTGATTGCTTTTCCAGAGTTGGTCTCCAATGTCGGATTCCAATGCGCAGGAGGTGTGGTAATGGATATAGTGATTTTATTAGATGTGTCGTGAGCATGCACGTAGTCTTTGAATATGCCGAGATTTGCATACTCCCCTTGAGCCACGAGTGGCTCGTGCTTATTCCTGCTCCAGCTAAATGTTTGAATTAACGCAGCAAGACCTTTAAGAATAGATGACTTCCCCGAACTATTTTCACCGTACAGCAGAGTAATAGGTTTGTCTAAGTCAAGGCTTTCGCTCTTGAAACGTTTAAAATTATCGAAGCCAATTTTTTGTATCATATTAAGAACCCGATTTTGATTGGGCGGTACGGAGAGAGGGAATAGCAATATTCATCTTAAGCTCCTGCTAGCGGGGGGCATCAATGCATTTTTTTGAGTCAATCTGCTGTACGTTAAGCGCGACACTACAGAGCCTGCTCACTCGTAAGGCGCAGTGGCAATATGCTATGCGAGTCATCGTATCGGTTACCACCTGGTTTTTCCAGTGGATCACAGAGCTCGAATTCAGCGACAGTTTTTGGGTCGATTTCTGCCTGTGGCCGTCAGCAGCAGTCGGCAGCTCCTTGCCGGTCATTGCGATTTAGCTTGTTGGTCATGTTTAGTACAATTTCGGAACAACCAAATTTCTCAAAAATTACACCAGCACTTGGTGGAAATCACCCGCAAATCTGCGGACGTAATATCAGAGGGTTATCTGGTGAAACTGAGGAAATTCCGCACCGGCTGGTTCGAGGTTAAGCGCAATTCCCGTGCCACCTCGGTATCAGCGGCTACAAAATCAAAATATCACGACCATAAAAATGCCGCCCGTGGGCGGCTTGTAGTACTTGCGGGACCTTACAGCGTCTAGAACACGAACTCATGATAGGTCGCATCGACTTCGGCCTGTGTGATGCCTATATACGCCATCGTGACAGCTGGGGTGGAATGGTTCAGTACCTTGCAAATCTTCTCGATGGACACACCACCGTTGTACATCAACCAGCCGCGAGTCTTGCGCATCGAGTGAGTGCCGAGTTGCAGGCACATTTCATCGCCAACGGCCTTGAAGGCATTAGCCACTGAGACACGGCTTACGGACTTGCCCTTTGCTCGGTTGCTGTCTACCTCGAATAGGTATGTGTGCGAGGGGTGAGCAGCCCTACGACGCCCGACGATGGACTTAACAGAGCTGTTCAGGTCAATAACGCGAGTCTTACCGGTTTTGCCTTCCTTGATCACCAGCCTGTCGCCTTGCACATCCTCGAAGGTCAGGCTGAGAAGGTCACTAATGCGAAGGGCAGTGTTGACCCCAAACCGCCAGATGTCCGCGTACAGGGAATTGCCCCTCGCGTTCTTGGTCAGCTTGCGAGAGATGGTTTCGGCTTCGCCTTCTGTTTTCACCGCTTCTACGATGTTCATCTCTAATTAACACTCCGTAGTATTTTTCGATTATGTGTTAATTAGACCATGAGGCTTCATGTGAGGTCCAGTGTTTCCGTAGGTTCGCTAATTAACACAATACCATTCTGTTAATTAGAAGCGATCCTGTGACCTTAACACGCAATTAACTCCTGTGCGGAAAGTAGCCCACGGGTGATAACTAACGGACCTAGGCCGGTGGCCGATGGGTTGGCAAGCGCCGATGTAGTGCAGGAAGTGGCGATTGCTGGTTCAGTGAGCTAGCGACCACGGGAAATTTTGCAGTCGCTAGTAAAGCTGCGTGCTGCGGGGGTATGGCTTAGCCCCTCTGCTTGCAACTCCAACGTTTCCGGGCTTTCGATAAGGGTGCAGGCTTGGGAGCGGAGCAAGGCAGGGGGCGAGGGGGTAGTTTTGGATTAGTTCCGCCTATAGCTTCTAAATTTAGGTCGGTTGATTTCTCAACCGTCTCTTTCGCGAACAGGTCGTGAAAACCGCCGCTGAAATCGCCAAGCTTCACCGACTCGATCCCCTCCACCGACTCTGTTAACTGGACCGGTTGCCGGCCCATCCGCTCTCGTTGCAGATGTGGAAGCGATCGCCAATTGATATCTCCTCACTTTTCCCTGCTTCGAGCGCTGGCTAGTCTGGCATCAGCAAATCATTGTATTTGCCCGGCACTAGCGCGATCTCACCCCAAGCAAGTCTTTCCACACCCAATCCACTGCCATTCGTGGTGATGACCCCGTAGAACATAACGATCCGCCCAGTCGAATCGTCGTTTATACCCTTGTCTCTGCAGTCTCCATCTGGATACTTGACAGTGAAATCACGGATCGTTGAATCGCACTCGATCCGAGTCATACGTGTCGAGTTTGAGTGTTGCCCCGCGTTCCAGCTGCTCTTGATTCTCCCGAAGTACAACTTGGGCGACTGTTCGATGTTCAGAATGTCGAAAGTCAGCTCGGTCACGTTCGTTAGTAGTTCAGCCAGTTTGACCGCGTGCTGAGCGCCAGGAAGGAAGAAATACTTGTCTTTGTTTACTTCGAAGTTGCAGCAAATCCCCGCAACAGTCGTTATTTTGCTCGGCAGTTGGAAGGATTCTCCTTGATGCCGCCCTATCGGTACCCATGACAGCGGTCCACTAACATCCTCAACAGGGGTTTCATCATATTCGGCACCTGGCGTAAGCTCGATCTCTGGCTTGGACTGGAGAAATTCCTTCACGATTGTTAGATGTCCGTGGTCGATTGCTCGCTTAGCCTCCTCGTATGAGTCATACCGTTTACCTTCTGGTTTTTTTGCTCTCAGAACACAACCTACGTGCTGCCAGCGGCTAAGGTGGCGATAGAAAGGGGCACGCCGATTGGTGAAAAGGTCTTTCTCCTTTGGGGTCCGCTCAACGTTCGTATAGCAACTAGGGCAGAAAAGGTTACCCGCCATCTCTTCTTCGTACTCATCCGGTGTGACTTGCCGGCTCGCCTTTAAAGCCTCTCTGCTACCGCCATCGTATTCCCAGCCGAGCAGGTGATGAGCGTAGGCAATTTTTCTCTTGGTAGACATCAGGTAATCCTTAGGAGATTGGTACTGCCAACTAGCCGTACCGATAAGCGAAAACTAAGTAGGTGGAGCACAAGGTTGGTGCTTGGCAAAACAATTTCCGTATGTCCGATAAGTCTCATTGGTCGACACTTCAGTGTAACGGCTGCATACTAAGGTACTTCTAGTTAGTGTCCTCTAGTCCATCTGGTTAACTACTGATATGGCTTGCCGATGGAGCAACCCTGCACACTAGTGATGAGTTCTTTGACGCTCCTTATGCGGTTCGGCATGATTAGCATCAAGGTCACGGGTGGTGCAGCACCACTCCACCCTAGAATAGAACTGTTATCTTGCCTCACGGCTTAACGTTTAATCATTGGGGCAGGCAGGGGCAGAAAAGCCCCGAAGGCTTTTTGCTTCAACTGTTCCGGTGTACTGTGACATGCCGTCACGTAGTAATAGTCTCTACGGCGCTTCGCATGGCGGATGCGAGCTGCTTGCGGTGGAAAAAACCTCTTAAAGAATCTCTAAGAAGAAATTTCCACTCGGCCTGCTTGCTGCAACTTTCGGTATGGACTAAGCCAGTTCCTTACCGTTCTCGGTGTCTTCCCGATCTCTTTGGCGATGTCATCGATGTTGTACTTCTTCTCCCATAGGGATATTGCCTTCTGTTTTAGACTCTCTTTCTTTGTTTTCAATGCTGACTCTGGGGCGATGTAATCTTCAGAGAACGCTTCGTTAATTTCGCAATTACCTAAGTTTTCAGCAAGGAAGTTTGCGATATCGAGGTCTTGTACAAATAACAAGATGCTGGAGAGGCTTGTTCTTGACCTCAGGGCAGTTCTGCAAGCAGATTGAAGGGTGGACTCGTAGAATCGTTCGTACTTCACTGCATCCTTGATTTCATTGGGGGTTACTGTGCTCTCGATAGAGAGTAGTTCTGCAAGTGTGTACAGACTCCTGCGTTCCATTGGGGTTATATTCCCGTGCTGTAGGCAAATAGCAATGTTGTATTCGGAATATTCGTTGATGCCTCTGTTGTCGATGGGGATGAACTTTATATTACTATCGTCGTGGCCTTGCGGAACTGGTAGTTCAGGTTTGCACCACTGATGTGCTACTAGGATCGCTCTTCTGCTTCCGATTATTCTAAATACATCGACTTTCAGCCATGCATCTAGCAAGCAATCTTTTTGATAGTCTGGATAAAGCTTGCCTGCCTTCATGAGTGCTGATCTCTTTGAGTAAGACCTGTTCCTGAAGAACGGGTGAATCTCTACCTTGTTTCCATACCCAGTAAAATCTATGTTTGCCTCGATGGGGCGAATGCACCAGCCTGCTCCTTTCAGGATAATTCCAAGAAGTGTTTTCTCCACTTCGGCACCCATGATTACCGCTTCCTCTGCTGCAGCGAATGCAGGGATGTAATGTTTGATTCCAATGATTCTGATGGTTCGCTTCAGCTTGGCGTCGAGTTCTTCAACTTCAACAACATACCTGCAATCAAGCAGTGCCTTGAGAATGCTGCGTGCATCAGAGGTAAGAGTTGAATCGTCTCCGTTGGCCAGTCCTTCAATTAGAGTACGGCAATCTTCCTTCGCATTTATTCTGCTCTTGTCGCCTATTTTAGTCACATCGGTGAGGGTGCCAAACGCTTTACGGTAGGAGAGATCGGTGAAACTGTATGTCGAACAATCCCAGGTTGTCGGGACTTCATCTACGTACAGTCTCCATCCATGCACGGTCTCAGGGTTGATCAACCGCAGTGACTCGTGGGTACAGATGAGAATCCTGTGGGTGCGGTTGAGCAGGCTTTCTTCTAGGCACTTCACGACAGAGCCTTTTACGGTACTGCTATCGATGGCATTGAAATCCATCTTCAGGTCCTGCATTCGGCTTTGCACTTCCGCTGAAAGAATCTTGGTTGGAAACGCAAGTACAGAGCATTGATCGTTTAGCTTGGCCAGTTGGTTAATTAGCCAAGATGTTTTTCCTGCACCTGGCGGTGCAATTAATGTGTGTATGGCTTTCATAAACGTTTTGGCTTTGAAGTGATTAACTGAATTCAGGGCGGAACAATGCACTGCCAGAGCTATGAGTCTCTGGTCAAAGGTATGTGAAGTCTCAACAACGCTCTGGCAGCTTTTGATGAAGCTTGTCGTTGGGGAATAATTGTAAGCCGTGTTTTCCCGATTCAGCGAACTTTTGGAGCTGGGGCTGGTTAATGAAGGTTCACTGATTGTTTGTGTGTGATGGTATTAATCATCTTTTAAGATGTTGTTTTTATATTTTAAGTAATCCTCCCTCATTTTGGATGTCCGGTCTTTCCGATAGTGAAGAAGGGATGATAGCGTCGGCGTAAGGTGAGGGTATTGATTGGTAAATAGTTTAAGAAAAACCACGTCGGAGCTATCCGCAGTTACCGAAAAATACTCTTCATGATCATCGTAATCATGTGTTACACCCCTTATTTCCCCGTTGGGAGTGATCTGGAAGTAGTGAGAGGGAGGGGTGATATAGACATCCTCATCATAATCGTTGGAATCTATTAGGGTGGTGTCTATTACAGTAGCCCACTGAATTGGGTAGAGCTCTCCATGTTCAGGGTTAATGAATGGCTGGTTGTCATAGATAAAGTGATCTTTGTGGTTTGCTGTTGGGAATGGCGTTTTATTTTTCATAAGGCAATACCTATCAGTCTCTCATAGTACTTCGTGCTTGTACTTGAAGTGAGAGGGGGGTAATGGTTGTTGTTAAAGGGGGTCTTAGACGGCTTATTCAATATGTGCGTATATGGGCTCTAAATGCTTTTGGAGTAGGTTTTATCTAATTGATTGAAAAGCCTGCCAGGATTAGATAGATGAATCCTTGCTCTTGGTCTTGGCTACGACTCTGGAAAGTTAGGTCAAGTTTTTCAGTCGTTCAATCTTGGCCATATGCTCGCGACGCTTTTTCTTTGGGTAACTTTGCTTGATGTCAAAAAGGGCTTTTCGAGCTTTGTGATATGCCCGATAAGTCTCAAGCTGCCAGTAATGTAAGTTGGAGTCCGGCCAGTTGATCTGGAATTGCACAATGAAATCACATTCGGCTTCGCTCGCAGCTACGCAGTGCTGTCCCTCATGAATAGAAGGCTCATAGGTAAATCCGGTAATTTCCATGTCGTTTGTCATCAGGAAATACATTTGATGGATCTTGTAAGGCTCAGCCTCTGTAGCGATTCCACAGTAGGGCGAGAGAAACGCGTTAAGAATTGCTGCCAATTTTTCTGGATCACAATCAGTACGGTTACTGTTCTCTTGGGGGTTAGCAATATTCATGTTTTCTGAAATGGCCATTAAAGTTTTGGGTGGGTTAGTGCGCCGATATCACTAAGAATAGTTATCGTCGCATGCTAATTTATATGTGCGATGTTTGCCAGCGGGGTTGAACTTGTTGTTGAGTGCTATCTGGCTCTCTTGTGAGTTCTTTAGATTTGGAGTGGAGATTTTTTGCTGTAGCGGCTGAGCCGGTCCAGCTGGATGAAGTCTTAAGGCTTAATGGTTCCCTGTCAATACTTTTTAAAAAATTATTTTTATGCGCGTTACTTGATAATTCAATGGCTTGGTTGCTTGGTCATTTTGTCATTTGGTTGCTCGCTTAATTAATTGCTTGCGTACCTGAACACCCACCGGAATACTTATCTGAGCACCTACCCAAATACCTGAATTCCCACTGGAATACTTATCTGAGCACCTACCCAAATACCTGAACACCCACCGGCATACTTATCTGAGCACCTACCCAAATACCTGAATTCCCGCCGGAATACTTATCTGAGCACCTACCCAAATACCTGAACACCCACCGGAATACTTATCTGAGCACCTACCCAAATACCTGGGTGGGTGACCAAGTGAATGGGTAATGGGTAAGTACCCACATATATAGGTAAGTAATCGCTCACTCACGTAAGCACGCAAATGCATAAATCTATATACAAGCATCCGCCTTCCATGCTGCGGCTGTTGGATATATTGAGGTCAGGCTGGGTCGTGGATGCTGATGTGATGAAGGGCGTTCGCCATTGCCTTCAGTGGGCTGCGGCTACCATAAATACTGAACGTCACCGCTCCGTCCTCGTGGCCTGCAATCCGTTTGATCAGCGAGTCTTGTACTCCTGCGTCCCGCATATCGTCGATGAGCGTGTGCCGAAAACTGTGGAACGTCTTTCTCGGGTCGGTGATGCCCTGCTTGGTCTTATACCGACTGAACCACTTTGACGGTGCGTGGCCAAGCTTCCCTCGTACGGCTTCCAGTTCAGGGAACAGCCGATCTGCTCCGGTGATCCGGACTGCTTCGACATGCTGCATCAGACCCAAGTTGAGCAGAGCGGGGTGCAAGGGGAGAATGCGTCGGCTGCTGGAGTTCTTCAGGTTCTGACTTTCGCGGCTGTCATCGATGCGGATGCACTGGATGCCCTGTTGTTCGATGAAGTCATCTACACGCAGTTGGCAGAGCTCTTCCAGTCGTGCTCCAGTAGCTCGACCCAAGAGCGGCAGCCAGTAACGCCATGGATGCTTTCGGGCTTCTGCTCTCAGTGCATCCAGGTTGAGAAGGGTGGTCAGATCCTCACGATCAAATGACAACCGGGCCTCTTTGGCAGACCCGGTCATGACTTTGAGTCCCAGCAGCGGATTGTCAGTGATGTACCCGTTCGACTTGCACCAGTTCAGGAAGGCCGAGAGTTTGCGAAGACGGTTGTTTACAGTAACGGCAGTGATGGTTTTGTAAGAGGCGCCAGACTCAACAACCTGCTTCAGGGTCTTGCCCTCATACTCGGGGCGTAGTCCAAAGTACTGCGGACAGCGACTTAGACGATCTTTCAACAGTCGGGCTTGCTGTACGTCGAATGCTTCAACGGACATGTCGCCCATCAGTTCGAACAAATCTCGCAATGAACGTTCGACTTCGTGTGTGCTGACCTCACGCCACGTACCCCCACGTTTTCCTTCCTCTATATAGAGCTTGGATAAGGTGGCGAGGGTAGGGCCGTCGCTGTGCCGCTTCACGGTAACCACTGGTGCCTTTCTTGGAACAGTCTGAATTGGCTGCGTTGGAGCAGCGTCTCGCCACTCCGAACACAATGCACGGAGCGTCTGAAGGTCAGTCATGGGGTGGACGTTCAAGTGGTTGTGCACTTGTTGTGCAAGCGAAGCGGCGAAGAACAGGGCGCTCTGCCGCTGCCGGATGTTCAGGCTCAAACGTAAAGTGTGACACCTCGGGAAGAGGTGCTTGGGCAGCTTGAGATTGAGGTAGTAGAGCGCCCCGCGCTTGATTAGGTAGGCCATGGGTGTGACACCAAAGTGTTACAGCAAAGTGTGACAGTGCTGGCTACACCCCGAGTCTTTTACTGCCCGTGCAGGGAGTTCGCACGTTAGATATCCAGCAGCCTCATAAGCCTGAAACCCTTACCCCATAAGGCCCGCAACGATTGCCGAGCATGCTGGCATGCCACCCGGTCAGGCCTGGAAGGGAGCAGCCGCAGCGGTGACATTGTGTGCCGGGGTGTGGCTGGTGGGGTTACCACCTTAACGAACCGCGAGACCCTCTCTCGCGTTATCTGCCTCGAACCATTTTTCCTGTACTGCCATGGCATCTGCCCATAGCGGTTTTTTGTCGTCCGTGATTTTCCTGCGACATGGAAAAAGGAGGGCGACCTGTCGAGCGCGACACGTCGGTCTCCTTTGTTCTTTTCTGGCTCTAAGGCTTGGACAAGGCCTGGTCAACCGCTGCAATCAGCTTTCCCAGATCCTTTGGGGGGGCTTTATGTATGACATCGAACAGATACGCCCGCTGTTCGTCTTCATCGCCAAGGTCGGCGAAAAAGGCTTTCAGCTTCACCCCCAGCACATTGGCAAACATGAACAGTGCATCCACGCTGGGGGTATAGGTGCCGGTTTCGAAGCGGCTGATGGTTTTGGGGTCAAAACCGGTTTTTTCGCCTAGTTCAGCCTGAGTAAGCCCCGCGACCTTGCGGTACCGCCGGATGGCTGGACCCAAACTTGAAATGTGCATCGCTCAATTCCCATTTAGAATCAAGAACTTAACGATAGATTTTCGCATTAGACAACTGCATGATCCATCACCTTGCTTTTCAAAATGTGATGTATTTCGTAGAATTGCCGCGCTAATGCGACATTGAATGAGCTTGTTTCAGATTATGGAACGATGTGAAAAAGCCATTAGTGCGCGTTCACGCAAGGCGGCGAGAGCTCTTGCACAATATTACCAGCATCGGTGTTGCTGCCTTGAACGGGTTCCACCGCCAGCGACAGCGAGCCTGACTCATGGATGAGAAGTACCGCAGGGCGGTGGATGCCGCCGCGATTTTTTCCGAGACCGATCTGAGCGGCCGGATCACCCACGTCAATGATCAGTTTTGCGCAGTGTCCGGCTATAGCCGTGAAGAATTGCTTGGTCAAAACCATCGCATGCTCAATTCCGGTATGCACGCCACTGAATTTTTCGTCGAGATGTGGCGCACCATCGCCCTGGGTCAGATCTGGAAGGGCGAGATCTGCAATCGCGCCAAGGATGGCAGCCTGTATTGGGTCGACAGCACCATGGTGCCGGTGATCGATAGCGCCACCGGGCGGGTCGAGAGGTATCTGTCGATTCGGTTCGACATCAGTGAAAAACGGCAACTCCTGCATTCCCTGCAATGGCGGGTCGGCCATGACGTGCTCACCGGGCTGCCCAATCGTGCGTTTCTTTCGGATCTACTCGATCAGGCGCTGGAGTTCTCCCGCCAGGAGAACATTGCGCTGGCGGTGTGCATGCTCGATCTCGATGGCTTCAAGGCGGTCAACGATGGCTACGGACATGCCACGGGCGATCTGCTGCTGGTGGAGGTGGCCAAGCGCCTGCGCAACATCGTGCGTGGCGAGGATGTAGTCGCGCGGCTGGCCGGCGATGAGTTCGTCCTGGTGTTGCGGTACGTACACGATCTGCCGCAACTGCGGGCGGCGCTGAACCGGGTGCTGGGAGCCATATCGGTACCGTATTCGCTGCATGGCAAGGACATCCATGTGTTTGCCAGCATTGGCGTCACGCTCTTTCCTGACGATAACGAAGATGCCGGGACCCTGTTGCGGCATGCCGACCAGGCCATGTATGTGGCCAAGCAGAGCGGTCGCAAGCGCTTTCATATATTCGACGTTACCCGCGACCGTGAGGTCAAGGCGACTCACGAGACGGTCGAGCGGGTACGCCAGGCGCTGGTGGACGGCGAACTGCGCCTGCATTTCCAGCCCAAGGTCAACATGCGCCGTGGCCGGGTCGTCGGCTTCGAGGCATTGCTGCGCTGGGAGCATCCGCAAAACGGCCTGGTGCGCGCATGGGAATTTCTACCCCAAGTGGAAGAGACAGACCTGATCATCGATATCGGTGAATGGGTCATCGATCAGGTGTTGGCCCAGTTGGATCGATGGCGACAGGATGGGCATGACTGGCCGGTGAGCATCAATATTGCGGCGCGGCATTTTCAGCGGGCGGATTTCGTCGAGCGGCTCCAAAACCTGTTGGCGCGGCACGATCGGGTCGCGCCGCAGCGCCTTGACCTGGAGATCGTCGAGTCGGTCGCAGTCGAGAACATCCAGCATGTCAGTGCGTGCCTGCAGGCCTGCCAGGCGCTGGGGGTGCAGTTTTCCCTGGGGGATTTCGGCACCGGCTACTCATCCCTGAGTTACCTCAAGCGCCTGCGCACCCAGACCATCAAGATCGACAAGTCCTTTGTGCGCGACATTGTTCACGACGGTGATGACCTGGCCTTGACCACGGCCGTGATCGGCCTGGCCCGGGCATTTGGTCGCCAGGTGGTCGCAGAGGGGGTGGAAAGTATCGAGCACGGAGAGCTGCTGTTGCATCTTGGCTGCGAAGTGGCCCAGGGGGATTTCATTGCGCAGCCGATGCCGGCCGTCGATGTGCCGGGCTGGGTCGCCGGTTTTGTCGCGCCAGCGCAATGGCGGGTGGCGCAGGCAACCGGTCACGGCCTGGCTTCAGCCTTGCCGCCAATGTAGAGCCGAATGATGTCATCGATCTCCCCAGACATCTTCATCCGCAGCAGGGTGCGCAGAATGCGCTGCACCGGCACCTTGGGATCATTGCGCACATAGCAGCCGACGTTTTGTTCCTGCAGCAGCGCCACCCTTTGCAGTTGCTGCTGGGGTAGCAATCGCTGGTTGAACCAGTCCAGGGTCCATTGGTTGCTGACCGCATAACGGTTGCGCCCGGCATGTAGCTTCTCCAGCACTTGTTCCTGGTTGCGTGCATCGTCGCGCTGCAGCCGGTTGGTGTCGAACAGCAGTTGCAGGGTCGGGTAGCTGTAGCCGAGTACCGTGCCGATCGATTGATGGGCCAGGTGAGTCGGATTCACTGACGTCGGAGCACCGGATTGGCTGATCAGCAAGTCAGGTTGCGTCCAGAGCGGAATGCTCCAGATATAGTCGCCGGACTGGTTCGGCGTCCATGACTGCGCGGCGTAGCAGCGAATGTCCACCTCGCCATGCTCCATGGCGCTCTGCACCCGACCGCGGGGCAATACGTGAAACTGCGCCGGTACGCCGACCTGGGTGGCGAGGCTGAGCATCACGTCATACAGGATGCCCTGGGTCGGCCGCCCACGTTCCAGCTGCACCATCGGCATGGCCCAACTGTCAGGTATCACGAAGCGCAGCGGCGCGTCAGCGGCCGCCCCGTCCAGGCTGATCAACAGCAGTGCCCCCAAGCCCAGCCGCATAAACGCTCCGATAAATCCTTCCAAAGAGCAGCTTAGCCAGATTAGACGAGCGCACCGGATGCAATTTGTGCCTTGCTCCGCTAGCATTAGCCGCTTCTGCTTCCTTCGCTGCGACGGTTTTCGATGAGTTATCAGGTTCTTGCACGTAAATGGCGTCCGCGCTCGTTCCGCGAAATGGTCGGCCAGACCCATGTGCTCAAGGCTCTGATCAATGCCTTGGACAGCCAGCGGCTGCACCACGCGTACCTGTTTACCGGTACGCGCGGGGTCGGCAAGACCACCATTGCGCGGATCATCGCCAAATGCCTGAACTGTGAAACAGGTATCACTTCAACGCCTTGTGGCGAGTGTTCGGTGTGCCGCGAGATCGATGAAGGGCGCTTCGTCGACCTGATCGAGATCGACGCCGCCAGCCGCACCAAGGTCGAGGACACCCGCGAGCTGCTCGACAACGTGCAGTACGCCCCCAGCCGCGGGCGCTTCAAGGTCTACCTGATCGACGAAGTGCACATGCTTTCCAGCCATTCCTTCAATGCGCTGTTGAAAACCCTCGAAGAGCCGCCGCCTTACGTCAAGTTCATCCTGGCCACCACCGACCCGCAGAAACTTCCTGCAACGATTCTTTCCCGTTGCCTGCAGTTCTCCCTGAAGAACATGACCCCGGAGCGGGTCGTCGAGCATTTGAGCCATGTGCTGAGCGTCGAGAACGTACCGTTCGAAGACGACGCGCTGTGGTTGCTCGGTCGTGCCGCCGACGGTTCGATGCGCGATGCCATGAGCCTCACCGACCAGGCGATCGCCTTCGGTGAAGGCAAGGTCATGGCCGCTGACGTGCGGGCGATGCTCGGTACCCTCGATCACGGTCAGGTCTATGACGTGTTGCATGCGTTGATCGAAGGCGACGCCAAGGCCTTGCTCGAAGCGGTCCGCCACCTGGCTGAACAGGGCCCGGACTGGAACGGCGTGCTCTCGGAAATCCTCAATGTGCTGCACCGTGTCGCCATTGCCCAGGCCTTGCCTGAAGGCGTCGACAACGGTCACGGCGACCGCGACCGGGTGCTGGCCCTGGCCCAGGCCTTGCCGGCCGAAGACGTGCAGTTCTATTACCAGATGGGCTTGATCGGCCGCCGCGACCTGCCGCTGGCGCCAGACCCCCGTGGCGGCTTTGAAATGGTGCTGTTGCGCATGCTGGCGTTCCGCCCCGCCGATACTGCGGACGCGCCGAGGCAACCGCTAAAGACAGTGGGGATCAGCCAGGCCACGGTTGATTCCGCCAAATCAGTGGCTGCCACGCCGGTCGTTGCGCCTGTAACCGCTGCGCCTGTTGCAGCCGTGGCTGCGGCACCTGCGCCGGTTGCTCCCGTTGTAGTACCTGAGCCAGTGCCTGAGCCGGTGGTCGAGGCGGTCGTGGTCGAAGAAGTGGTCGACCTGCCGTGGAATGACCCGGTCGAGCCGGAAGTCGTTCAGCAGCCAGCCGTCGAGCCGGTGCTGGAAACCGCCAGCGAGCAGCCCGAGTTGCCGCCGATGCCACTGCCGACGCCGGACAGCGTGGTGCCGGACGCGCCGGAGTGGGCCGCCGCGCCCATTCCAGAGCCGTCGGTGGCCGAAGTCGATGCCGCCACGCCGGGCATGGACCTGGATGACGAGCCGCCGCTGGACGAAGATTACATCGAGCCAGACATGGACTCGGCCTACAGCTACCTCGACGAGTTGGCCAGCGAGCACGCCGCCGAGCCGGCCGCAGAACCCGAGCCGGAGCCTGCCGCAGCACCGGCCACCGGCCTGGCCCTGCAATGGCTGGAGCTGTTCCCGAACCTGCCGATCTCCGGCATGACCGGCAGCATCGCCGCCAACTGCACGCTGATCGCCGTCGATGGCGACAATTGGTTGCTGCACCTGGACCCGGCCCACAGCGCCTTGTTCAACGCCACGCAACAGCGGCGCCTCAACGAAGCGTTGAACCAGTATCACGGGCGCACCCTGACCCTGACCATGGAGCTGATCAAGCCCGAGCAGGAAACCCCGGCCCAGGCGGCGTCCCGTCGGCGTGCCGACCGTCAGCGCGAGGCCGAGGAGTCAATCCATGGTGATCCGTTCATCCAGCAAATGATGCAGCAGTTCGGTGCGGTCATCCGTAACGATACTATTGAACCTGTCGAGGCCCTGGTCAGTCAGGGCTAATAACTGAAGGCGCTCGCCCGAACGGGCGGGGCGCCGTTTTAATCCAAGTACTTTTGAGGTGATTCCCATGATGAAAGGTGGCATGGCCGGCCTGATGAAGCAGGCACAGCAGATGCAGGAAAAAATGGCCAAGATGCAGGAAGAGCTGGCCAACGCCGAAGTCACCGGTAAAGCCGGTGGCGACATGGTCACCGTGGTGATGACCGGTCGTCACGACGTCAAGCGCGTGACCATCGACCCAAGCCTGGTCGAAGGCCTGAGCGAAGATGACAAGGAAATGCTGGAAGCGGTGTTCGCTGCGGCCGTCAACGACGCCGTGCGCAAGATCGAAGCCAACAGCCAGGACAAAATGGGCAGCATGACCGCTGGCATGCAACTGCCACCGGGCATGAAACTGCCATTCTGATTCGCCTTCAGGCGGCAGATGAGCTACAAAAAATGCCAGGCATCGCGTCTGGCATTTTTGTTTCTGGCAGGAAGAAGTGCTGTGACTGCCAGGCCCTCTTCGCGAGCAAGCCCGCTCCCACATTGATTTTGTGCACGCCGCAGATCTAATGTGGGAGCGGGCTTGCTCGCGAAGGGGGCAACGCGGTCTCACTGAATAAACATCGAACGCCATACCGCCACAAAGGTCTGCTCCCTATATCACCGAACTTCATCGATCAAAGGAGACGCTGCCATGTCCGACCCCATGACCCTCAACCAACGAATCGTCCTGGCTTCGCGCCCGGTCGGCGCGCCAACACCGGAAAACTTCCGCATGGAGCGGGTCGCGCTCCCCGATCTGGAAGAGGGTCAGGTGCTGCTCAAGACCCTTTATCTGTCGCTGGATCCCTACATGCGTGGGCGCATGAGTGATGCGCCGTCCTACGCCGCGCCGGTGGAAATCGGCGACGTGATGACCGGCGGTGCGGTCAGCCGGGTCGAGCGTTCGCGCCATCCCAAGTTTCATGAAGGGGATCTGGTGGTGGGCGCCACGGGGTGGCAGAGCCACAGCATCAACGACGGTCGAAGTATCATTCCGGTACCGTCGGGGCTGCCCAGCCCGTCCATGGCCCTGGGTGTGCTGGGCATGCCGGGCATGACTGCCTACATGGGCTTGATGGACATCGGCCAGCCAAAGGAAGGCGAGACCCTCGTGGTCGCCGCGGCCTCAGGCGCCGTCGGTTCGGTGGTAGGTCAGGTAGCCAAGATCAAGGGCCTGCGTGTGGTCGGCGTAGCCGGTGGCGCGGACAAGTGCCGTTACGTGGTCGAGGAGCTGGGCTTCGATGCCTGCGTCGACCACAAGAGCCCGGACTTCGTAGACGAGCTGGCGCAGGCGTGCCCCAAGGGCATCGATATCTATTACGAGAACGTCGGTGGCAAGGTGTTCGACGCTGTGGTTCCGTTGCTCAACCCCAAGGCGCGGATTCCGCTCTGCGGCCTGATTGCGTCCTACAACGCCAGCGAAGCACCGAGTGGCCCGGATCGTCTGCCACTGTTGCAACGCACGTTGCTGACCAAGCGCGTACGGATCCAGGGTTTCATCGTGTTCGACGACTACGGCGATCGCCAGCCGGAATTCATCAGCGCGATGGCGTCGTGGGTGCGCGATGGCAAGGTGAAGTTCCGCGAAGACGTGGTCGATGGCCTGGAGAATGCGCCTGATGCGTTCATCGGCCTGCTCGAAGGCCGCAACTTCGGCAAGTTGGTGGTACGGGTGGCGCCAGCGCAATAATTGACGCTCAACGGAGGCGCGGGTATAAACCGCGTCTCGTTGTTTTCGTCGGACTTTTCCCCATGAGCTTCAGCCCTTTGATTCGCCAACTGATCGACGCCCTGCGAATTTTGCCAGGTGTGGGTCAGAAAACCGCCCAGCGCATGGCGTTGCAGTTGCTCGAGCGTGATCGCAGTGGTGGCTCGCGCCTGGCACTGGCCCTGAGCCAGGCCATGGACGGGGTCGGTCACTGCCGTCTGTGCCGCACCCTGACCGAAGACGACCTCTGTCCGCAATGCGCCGATACCCGGCGCGACGACACCTTGCTCTGCGTGGTGGAAGGGCCGATGGACGTCTACGCCGTGGAGCAGACCGGTTTCCGTGGCCGCTACTTCGTGCTCAAGGGTCACCTGTCGCCGCTTGACGGGCTGGGCCCGGAGGCGATCGGCATTCCGCAGTTGATGGCGCGGATCGAGGAGGCGGGCACGTTCACTGAAGTCATCCTCGCCACCAACCCGACGGTGGAAGGCGAAGCCACCGCGCACTACATCGCCCAGTTGCTCAGCAGCAAAGGCCTGATCGCGTCGCGCATCGCCCATGGCGTGCCGTTGGGGGGGGAGTTGGAGTTGGTGGATGGCGGGACGCTGGCGCATTCGTTTGCGGGGCGAAAGCCGATTTCCCTCTAAGTTGTGTGGTGTTTTTACTGACGCCTTCGCGAGCAAGCCCGCTCCCACATGGCATTAGCGGTGCATACAGAACCCCTGTAGGAGCCGGCTTGCTGGCGATGCAGGCGCCTCGGTCTCGCTGATTCACACAATCCTGTTGAAAACCAAGCAAGCGCTCGGTTAACTTCCCTGAACCCTTCAGTGGAGTTCGCCGATGCCTGCTTTCGAGGAATACTTCGACCCCAGCCACCAAATGGTCCGCGACAGTGTAAGACGTTTCGTCGAGCGCGAGATCCTGCCGGACATCGACCAGTGGGAAGAAGCCGAAAGCTTTCCCCGAGAGCTTTACCTGAAGGCCGGTGCGGCGGGGATTCTCGGCATCGGTTATCCACAGAGCCTGGGTGGCAGCCACGAGGGCGATGTGTTTGCCAAGATCGCCGCCAGCGAAGAACTGATGCGCTGTGGCTCCGGGGGCCTGGTGGCGGGGCTGGGGTCGCTGGACATCGGCTTGCCGCCGATTCTCAAGTGGGCCAGGCCGCAAATCCGTGACCGGGTCGTGCCCCAGGTGCTGTCCGGCGAGAAAATCAGCGCCCTGGCCGTCACCGAACCCGGCGGCGGTTCCGACGTCGCCAACCTGCAAACCCGCGCCGTGCGTGAGGGCGAGTTCTACCGGGTCAGCGGCAGTAAAACCTTCATCACCAGCGGTGTGCGCGCGGATTTCTACACCGTCGCGGTGCGCACCGGCGAGCCGGGCTTTTCCGGCATCAGCCTGTTGTTGATCGAGAAGGGCTCACCGGGTTTCACCGTCGGACGGCCATTGAAGAAAATGGGCTGGTGGGCGTCGGACACGGCCGAACTGTTCTTCGATGATTGCCAGGTGCCCGTAGGCAATCTGATCGGCAGCGAAAACATGGGTTTTGCCTGCATCATGGGCAATTTCCAGAACGAACGCCTGGCGCTGGCCTTGATGGCCAACATGACTGCGCAGCTTGCCCTTGAGGAGAGCCTCAAGTGGGCGCGCGAGCGTGAAGCCTTTGGCAAGCCGATCGGCAAGTTCCAGGTGATCAAGCATCGCCTGGCGGAGATGGCCACGGCACTTGAAGTCTCAAGGGAATTCACCTACCGGCAGGCGGCGAAGATGGCGGCGGGCAAGAGCGTGATCAAGGAAATCTCCATGGCCAAGAATTTTGCCACGGATACGGCAGACCGGATCACCCACGATGCCGTGCAGATCCTCGGTGGCCTGGGTTACATGCGCGAGAGCCTGGTGGAGCGGTTGTACCGGGATAACCGGATTCTTTCGATTGGCGGGGGGACGCGGGAAGTGATGAACGAGATCATCAGCAAGCAGATTGGGTTGTGACAAGTTTTAGGTTGATGTTGTAGCGGCTGACGCTTTTGCGAGCAAGCCCGCTCCCACAGTTGATTTGCGTCGTGCACAACATTTCTGTACACCAAGATTCCCTGTGGGAGCGGGCTTGCTCGCGAAGAGGCCCTTTCAGGCGCTACTTACTTATCGGTAAGAGCAAACTGCGTCAGGCAAAAAGTAGGAATCCCCATGTCTTCCAGGCGCTGCGATCCACCCAGCTCCGGCAAATCAATGATCGCCGCCGCTTCATGAACCCGCGCACCCATGCGCCGAACCAGGTTCGCCGCCGCAATCAGGGTGCCGCCAGTGGCGATCAGGTCGTCGAACATCACCACCGAATCACCTTCGCACAGGCTGTCGGCGTGCACTTCAAGAAACGCTTCGCCGTACTCCGTCGCATAGCCTTCGGCCAGGACGTCGGCTGGCAACTTGCCTTGCTTGCGAAACAGCACCAGCGGCTTGTTCAGCTGATACGCCAGCACCGAACCGATCAGGAAACCCCGGGCATCCATGGCGCCAATGTGGGTGAAATCCGCCTCGACATAGCGGTGGGCGAAACTGTCCATCACCAGGCGCAGGGCCGTGGGCGACTGGAAGAGCGGGGTGATGTCGCGAAAGATCACGCCGGGCTTGGGAAAGTCGATCACGGGGCGGATGAGGGATTTGATGTCGAAGGAGTCGAAGACCATCGAAGATGTCCTGGCAGGCTGCAAACGACACAGTATAACGGCGGCTGAACCGTTTCGCTCAGCCGCGATCGGCCGAATCAGCCTTCGAGGGAGCCACCGGCCAGGGCGCACAGCTGGATCGGGTCAAGGATGCGGATTTCCTTGCCTTCGGCGGCGATCAGTTCGTTCTGCTGGAAGCGCGTGAACACCCGCGACACGGTCTCCACCGCCAGGCCCAGGTAGTTGCCGATTTCATTGCGCGACATGCTCAGGCGGAACTGATTGGCCGAGAAACCCCGGGCGCGGAAGCGCGCCGACAGGTTGACCAGGAAGGTGGCGATGCGCTCGTCGGCGGTCTTTTTCGACAACAACAGCATCATCTGCTGATCGTCGCGAATCTCGCGGCTCATCACGCGCATCAGCTGACGACGCAACTGCGGCAGTTGCAGGGCCAGTTCGTCGAGACGTTCGAAGGGGATTTCACACACCGAGGTGGTTTCCAGCGCCTGTGCCGACACCGGATGCTTTTCGGTGTCCATGCCCGACAGCCCGACCAGTTCGCTCGGCAAGTGGAAACCGGTGAGCTGTTCTTCGCCGCCATCGCTCAGGTTGAAGGTCTTCAGGGCTCCGGAGCGCACGGCGTAGACCGAGTCGAACCGGTCGCCCTGGCGGAACAGAAACTCGCCCTTTTTCAGCGGGCGTCCCCGTTTGACGATTTCGTCCAGCGCATCCATATCTTCCAGATTCAGAGAAAGTGGCAAACACAGCGGGGCCAGGCTGCAATCCTTGCAATGTGCCTGGGTGTGAGCGCGCAATTTTACTGGCTCGGACATTTCTTCAATCCTTGTGGGAAAACACACATAAGCTGTAAGGGTAACCCACTGTAGGACATTGAGGCCAGCACGCGGCGGATTTGTCGCAGGGATCTAGATCACCCGGGAAAACCTTTGCTGACTGTGTTGCGCAAGGTAGGCATCGAACACCATGCACACCGAGCGCACCATCAAGCGACCTGCCGGCAACACCGTGATGCGTTCGCTATCGAACTCAATCAGGCCATCCTTGGCCATGCACTGCAATTGCGGCCAAAGTTCGGCGAAATAACCTTGAAAATCGATATTGAAGGCCTGTTCGATCTGGGCGAATTCCAGGCTGAAATTGCAGATCAGCTGCTGAATTACGGCGCGACGCAGTCGGTCATCGGCGTTGCACAGCAGGCCACGGCTGGTGGCCAGCTGTGACGAGGCCAGGGCGTTCTGGTATTGGTTCAGGTCGCTGCTGTTCTGGCAGTACAGGTCGCCGATCTGACTGATCGCCGACACGCCCAGGCCAATCAAGTCGCAATGCCCGTGGGTGGTGTAGCCCTGGAAGTTGCGTTGCAGGGTCCCTTCCTCCTGGGCAATCGCCAGTTCATCGTCGGGCAGCGCGAAGTGGTCCATGCCGATGTAGCGGTAGCCGGCGGCGGTCAGTTGCTCGATGGTGCCCTGAAGCATTTGCAGTTTTTGCGCGGGTGTCGGCAGCTCGTTGCTGTTGATCCGCCGTTGCGGCATGAAGCGTTCCGGCAGGTGTGCGTAGTTGAACACCGAGAGTCGGTCCGGTTGCAGGCTGATGACTTCGTCGACGGTGCGCGCAAAGTTCTCCGGGGTCTGCTTGGGCAGCCCGTAGATCAGGTCGATGTTGATCGAGCGAAACTGCAGGGTGCGGGCGGCGTCGATCACCGCGCGGGTTTCCTCCAGGCTCTGCAGGCGGTTGACCGCGCGTTGCACGGCCGGGTCAAGGTCTTGCAGGCCAATGCTGACCCGATTGAAGCCCAGTTCACGCAACAGGCCCATGGTCGACCAGTCGGCTTCGCGGGGGTCGATTTCGATGCCGTAGTCGCCGGAATCATCGTCCAGCAGATTGAAGTGTTTGCGCAGGTGGGCCATCAACTGGCGCAACTCGTCGTGGCTGAGGAAGGTCGGTGTGCCGCCGCCAAAGTGCAGCTGCTCGACTTTTTGTGTCGGGTCGAGGTGGCAGGCGATCAACTGGATCTCCTGTTCCAGGCGCTGCAGATAGGGCAGCGCGCGGCCGCGATCCTTGGTGATGACCTTATTGCAGGCGCAGTAGTAGCAGATGTTCGCGCAGAACGGCACGTGCACGTACAGCGACAACGGGCGCGCGGCCTTGCGGCTGTCGCGCAGGGCATGCAGCAGGTCGAACGGGCTGATCTGGCTGTGGAATTGCACGGCGGTCGGGTAGGAGGTGTAGCGCGGTCCCGCCAGGTCATAACGGCGGATCAGATCGGTGTCCCAACGAATGGCGTCGAGCATCATGCGGGCATTCCCCCGGATAGGCTGGCAGTGTCAGCCACTTTATGCGAGGGCGGGGTGGGGCATCTTGATTTGCATCAAGGAGGATCAAGATCAAAAGATCGCAGCCTTCGGCAGCTCCTACAGGTGTAATGCCATCCCATGTAGGAGCTGCCGCAGGCTGCGATCTTATGCTTTTAATGCCCCATGAGCCAATGCTGATGCGGCCCCGGCAAGGTCCAGATCCCAAACAACATCACCAACAACCCGCCCGCCATGCGCACGCTGCGTTTACGCAACAACGCCGTCACCCGTTCAGCCGCCAGCCCCGTAGCGAGCAAAACAGGCCAGGTCCCCAGCCCAAACGCCAACATCAACAGCGCACTGTCCAGCGCATTGCCCTGGCTGGCCGACCACAGCAAGGTGCTGTAGACCAGGCCGCACGGCAGCCAGCCCCAGAGCGTGCCCAGCAGCAGCGCGCGGGGCAGGCTCGACACCGGCAGCAGGCGGTTGGCCACCGGTTGGATATGCCGCCACAGGCCGCGACCGACACTTTCGATGCGCGTCAGCCCGCTCCACCAGCCGGCCAGGTACAGCCCCATGGCGATCAGCAGCAGGCCGGCGAGCACACGCATGAACATCGCCGCGGGACTGTTGGCCACCGCCCAGCCGGCCAGGCCGATCAACAGGCCGGCGGCGGCGTAGCTGAGGATGCGCCCCAGGTTGTAGGCCAGCAGCAGGCGAAAGCGGCGGCTGCGCTGCTCCTTGGGGATGGCCAACGTCAATGCGCCCATCAAGCCGCCGCACATGCCCAGGCAATGCCCGCCACCGAGCAGGCCGAGGATGAGCGCCGATACCAGCAGCGGCGCCAATTCAAGCATGGGGCGGCGCCTTGTCGTCGGGTTTCGGCGGGTGGCCGCTGGCCTCGTCGACCGCCGCGGTGTGGTTCGGGTCCTGGTCGTCGAACAGGATGCTGTGGGCCGGGCCGTCGAGGTCGTCGTACTGACCGCTGTCGACCGCCCAGAAGAAGATGTAGACGGCGATGGCCACGATCAACAGCGCGGCTGGAATCATCACGTAGAGAGCTGGCATCTGGACTCCATGCCCGCACGGCTCAGGCCGGCAGCGGGCGGGTTGCTGGCGTGGTGCGGGCAGTCGGCGCGCTCGGCAGGCGAGTCAGGCGCAGGGCGTTGAGCACCACGGTCAACGAACTGATCGACATGCCGACCGCGGCCCACACAGGCGTGATCCAGCCGAGGGCGGCGAACGGCAACATGAGGCCATTGTACAGCCCCGCCCACAGCAAGTTCTCGATGATCACCCGACGGGTGCGCCGTGCCAGGCTGAAGGCTTGCACCAGGGCATCGAGGCGGTTGGACAGGAGCACGGCGTCGGCGCTGGTTTTCGCCAGGTCCGTAGCCGAGCCCATGGCCACGCTGATATCGGCGGCGGCCAAGACGGGAACATCGTTGACCCCGTCACCGAGCATCAGCACCTTGCGGCCTTCCTTGTGCAGTTGTTGCAGGACCTGCAGTTTATCGTCCGGGCGCAGGCCCCCACGGGCCTCGTCGATACCCAGCTCGGCCGCGACACTGGCGACCATCGGCGAGCTGTCGCCGGACAGCAACAGGGTGCGCCAGCCGCGTGCCTTGCAAGCGGCGAGCAGGGCAGGGGCGTCGGCGCGCAAACGGTCGTCGAGCACCAGCCACGCCAGCGGCCCCTGGCTATCGCCGAGCAGCAGCCATTGGCCGGCTTCGTCCGGAATCGTTGGCACAACCGCGCCACTGAGTGCGCAGACAAAACCGGGCTGGCCGATGCGCAGGCGTTTAGCGCCGACCCGCCCTTCGAGGCCAAGCCCTGGCGTGCTGTGAACGTCCTCGGCGGCCAGCGGCGCGCGACCGAAAGCGCGGGCAATCGGGTGTTCGGAACGGTTCTCCAGGGCCGCGGCGAGACTCAGGCACTGGTCGCTGTCGAGAGTGCCGAGGGGGCGGATCGAGCGCAGCGCCAGGCGACCTTCGGTGAGGGTGCCAGTCTTGTCGAAAATCACCGTGTCGATCTGGTTCAATCCTTCCAGCACATGGCCGCGGGTCAACAGCAAACCCAGCTTGTGCAGGGTGCCGGTGGCAGCGGTGAGGGCGGTCGGCGTGGCCAGGGACAGGGCGCAGGGGCAGGTCGCGACCAGCATCGCCAGCACGATCCAGAAGGCCCGCGAAGGGTCCAGCTCCCACCACAGCAGGCCGATGGCGGCGGCGGCGATCAACGACAGCAGCAGGAACCATTGCGCGGCACGATCGGCGATTTCCGCCAGTCGGGGTTTTTCCGCCTGGGCGCGGTCGAGCAGGCGCACGATGGCCGAGAGGCGGGTGTCCTGACCCAGGGCCAGGACTTCGACGGTCAACGGACCTTCCACATTCAGTGTGCCGGCGGTGACGGCGTCGCCCGGGGTGCGTGGCTGCGGAAGGTATTCGCCAGTCAGCAGCGACTCGTCGATGCTTGACTGGCCGTCGAGGATCTTGCCGTCGGCCGGCAGGATCGCCCCCGGATGCACCAGCACCTGATCGCCGACCCGCAGTTCGCTGAGCAGGATGCGCTCGCTCTGGCCGTCGCCACCCAGGCGCAGGCATGAAGCGGGCAATAGATTGACCAGTTGCGCGGTCGCGGCGGCGGTGCGTTCCCGGGCTCGCCGTTCCAGGTAGCGCCCGGCCAGCAGAAACAGCGCAAACATGCCGACGGCATCGAAATACAGCTCGCCGACCCCGGTGATGGAGGTCCAGATCCCGGCGATGTAGGCGCTACCAATGGCCAGCGACACCGAAACGTCCATGGTCAGGTGCCGGGTGCGCAGGTCGCGCATGGCGCCCTTGAAGAATGGCGCACAGCTGTAGAACACGATCGGCGTGGTCAGGAACAGCGCGACCCAGCGCAGGATAGTGTGCAGCTCGGGGCTGAGGTCGATGTTGAATTCCGGCCAGGTGGCCATGGTCGCCATCATCGCCTGGAACCACAGCAAACCGGCCACGCCGAGCTGGCGCAGGGCCAGGCGGTTTTCGCTGGCCAGTTGTTCGCTGGCGCGGTCGGCCTGGTAGGGGTGAGCGGCGTAGCCGATGTGGCGCAGCTCGGCGAGCACCCGGCTCAGCGGCAATTGCGCGTCGGCCCAGCGCACGTGCAGGCGATGGTTGGACAGGTTCAGGCGTGCTTCGGCAACGGCCGGCAAGGTGCGCAGGTGTTTTTCGATCAACCAGCCGCAGGCGGCGCAACTGATGCCTTCGATCAGCAGGGTGGTTTCGGCCAGTTCGCCTTCGTGGCGAACAAAGGGTTGCTGCACGTCGGCGCGGTCGTACAGCGCCAGTTCATCGACCAATTGCACCGGCAGTGCTTCGGGGTTGGCCGAGGCTTCGCTGCGATGCTGGTAATAGCTCTCCAACCCGCCGGCGACAATGGCCTCGGCCACGGCCTGGCAGCCCGGGCAGCAGAATTCGCGGGACTCCCCGAGCACGGCGGCGGTGAAGCGGCTGCCGGCCGGGACGGGCAGGGCGCAGTGGTAGCAGGGGGTTGGGGTGGTCATTCAAAATTGTCCGGGGAGGGCGCTATCGCTGTAGGAGCTGACGAGTGAAACGAGGCTGCGATCTTTTGATCTTAACAAGCAAGATCAAAAGATCGCAGCCTGCGGCAGCTCCTACATTGATGCGCGAAGCGCAGCTTTCTATTTCTTCAGGTCTTCCGCGCCTTGCAGCGGCTCGTCACCCAGCAGCAGCTCTTTGTCGTGGTTGACCAGTTCTTCCTCGAACATGCGCCAGATGTGGTCATCCTGGCTGCCGAGCAATTCGATGAAGCGGCGGCCTTCGATCTTGTCGCTCAACTGGCCGATGTAGCGGCCCGTTTCAGTGTCGCTGCGGGTGAGAGTGATCTTGCGGTCCTTTTCCGGTTGCGTCGGCGAGATCAGGTTCAGCTCAAGCGTCGCCGGCTGGCTGTTGCCGCTCAGGCGCAGGTCGACTTCACCGGTCACGTCATCCAGGTGAATGCTGGCGCGCATCAACAGGGTCTGCGCCAGCAGTTCACGGTCGAGTGAACGGTTGATGCCTTTGCCAGCCTCGTAGTAGTTGTCGTTGACCAGGTTGTCCGGGTTTTTCACCGCGATGGTCACCATGGACAAGGTCAGGGTCACCGAGCAGGCCAGGATCCCGATGATGATCCACGGCCAAAGGTGCTTGTACCAGGGACTTGCGGCAGTTGCTGCGGGCATGATCACTTCTCTCAACGATTTTGTGGGCCGATGAATCGGCTCTTGGCTTCAACGTGGATGCTGGCGTCATCGGCGTCCTTGAGGATGAATTTCACCTCGTTGGTGCTCGACGGCAATTGTTCCGGGGCCACCGACAGTTCGACCGGCTGGCTGATGATGTCGCCGGCCGCCACCTTGATCTCACGCCGGCCTTGCAGCTTGAGGTCCGGCAGGCCGGTGGCCTCGAGCACATAGCTGTGGTCGCGCTGGTCCTTGTTCATGATCTTCAGGCTATAGACGTTCTCGATCCGGCCTTCGGCGTTCTCACGGTACAGCACGCGGTCCTTGCTGACGTCGAAACCGACCAGTGAACGCATGAAGAATGCGGTCACCAGCACACCGATCATCGCCATCAGCACCACGGCATAGCCAATCAGGCGCGGGCGCAGCTTATGGGTTTTCTGCCCGGACAGGTTGTGCTCGGTGGTGTAGCTGATCAGGCCGCGCGGGTACTCCATCTTGTCCATGATCGCGTCGCAGGCATCGATGCACGCCGCGCAGCCAATGCACTCGATCTGCAGGCCGTCGCGGATGTCGATCCCGGTCGGACAAACCTGGACACACATGGTGCAGTCGATGCAGTCGCCCAGGCCCTGGGCCTTGTAGTCGATGCCCTTCTTGCGCGGGCCACGGCTTTCGCCACGGCGCGGGTCGTAGGAGACGATCAGCGTGTCCTTGTCGAACATCACGCTCTGGAAGCGTGCGTACGGGCACATGTAGATGCACACTTGCTCGCGCAGCCAGCCGGCGTTGCCGTAGGTGGCGAGGGTGAAGAAACCGACCCAGAAATACGACCAGCCATCCGCCTCGCCGGTGAAGAACTGAATCACCAGTTCGCGAATCGGCGAGAAGTAGCCAACGAAAGTCATGCCCGTCACGAAACCGATCAACAGCCACAGGCTGTGCTTGCTGAATTTGCGCAGGAACTTGTTGGCGCTCATCGGCGCCTTGTCGAGTTTGATGCGCTGGTTGCGGTCGCCTTCGGTGACCTTTTCGCACCACATGAAGATCCAGGTCCACACGCTCTGCGGGCAGGTGTAGCCGCACCAGACCCGGCCGGCGTACACCGTGATGAAGAACAGGCCGAAGGCGGCGATGATCAGCATGCCGGACAGCAGGATGAAATCCTGGGGCCAGAAGGTGGCACCGAAGATGAAGAACTTGCGCTCAGGCAGGTTCCACCAGACGGCCTGGTGCCCGCCCCAGTTGAGCCACACCGTACCGAAATACAACAGGAACAGCGCGGCACCGCCTGCCATTCGCAGGTTGCGGAAAATGCCGGTAAAGGCACGGGTGTAGATTTTTTCCCTGGAGGCGTAGAGGTCGACGCTGTTGTTCGCGTTCTTGGCGGGCGGGGTGACGTCGTGTACCGGAATCTGGTTGCTCATCATTGCATCCCACGGCAGTGGAAAAATGCCTCGGTCAGTACGTGCCGACCGCGGTCAAAAAGAGGTGTCGCAGTGGCCCAATGATACGCCTGTCGCTCTAGCTCAAGGGTGCGACCTTTGGTCGCGTTGGGGAAAAATCAACAATGGTGTAGCGAATGTAACAAAACATGATGCAGGTCACTTGACTATAGACAATTCGCTTTTGCCCTTTATCCACCCTGGACGATTTCAGGGCTTATGGTCCGGGTAATAGTTTGAGAACAATGCTGGATGGCATCGTCAATATGAAATGCGTACTCTGGATCGGCGACAGTAACCATGTCGCAGCTTGAACATTCAATAATTTACTTAAGGAAAAGTAACCATGACCCATCATGAAGATGAACCCACCGCTGCGCAAATCCCGGCTGCCGAGCCACAAGTCACCCCGGAGCCGAAACCTGTGACCGGTTGCACGGCTCCAGCTCCTCAGACGACGTCCAGTACCACGACTCACACGATTGAGTCTTCTATCGATAAAGCCCGCCCCAGGGGGATTGCTGCTGACAACAAGCGCGGAACGGGTGGCCTGGACTCCTTGGGTGGCGGTCGCCTTCCATAAGCTGCCGGGGGTGCATGAGTCTCTCCCAGGTTCATGCAGGCATTGAATACGCTTGGGTCGCCGTTGCCCATTGCTGCCAGAATGAGTCGTGGGCATCTATAGACGAGCGTAAGCCACAATAGAAACGGCCCCGCCAATTCACATTGGCGGGGCCGTTTTTTGTTGCATCAAGCGTTTGCCTTACTGGGCGTCCGCCACCGGAGCCTTCTCGCCATGCGACAGGCTGTAGACGTAAGCGGCCAGCAGGTGAACCTTGTCGTTGCCCTGCATCTGCTCTTGCGCAGGCATCTGGCCCTGACGGCCGTAACGGATGGTCTGCTGCAGTTGCGCGAAGCTCGAACCGTAGATGAACGCGGCCGGGTGGGTCAGGTCGGGTGCGCCCATCGCCGGGGTGCCTTTACCTTCCGGACCGTGGCACGCCACGCAGTTGGCCGCGAACAGTTTCTGCCCGGCAACCGGGTCGGCCTTGGTGCCTTCCGGCAGCTTGCGGCCATCAAGGTTGGTCAGGACGAAAGCGGCAACGTCCGCCACGCCTTGCTCGCCGATCACTTCAGCCCACGCCGGCATCACCGCGTGACGGCCGCCCATGATGGTGGTCTTGATGGTTTCCGCTTCGCCGCCCCAGCGCCAGTCGGCGTCGGTCAGGTTAGGGAAGCCATAGGCACCCTTGGCGTCGGAACCGTGGCAGACCGAGCAGTTGGAGGCGAACAGGCGGCCGCCCATTTTCAGCGCCTGTGGATCCTTGGCCACCTCTTCGATCGGCATGGAAGCGAACTTGGCGAAGATCGGACCGAACTTGGCGTCCGAGCGGGCCATTTCCTTTTCCCACTCGTGAACGCCGGTCCAGCCGGTCTGGCCGTTGGCAAACGCGGTCTGCTTCTCGTTATCCAGGTAGTTGTAACCCGGCAGCAGGCCTTTCCAGTTGCCCAGGCCCGGGTACAGCACCAGGTAGCCCAGGGCGAAGATGATGGTGCCCACGAACAGCATGAACCACCATTTCGGCAGGGGGTTGTCGTACTCCTCGATCCCGTCGAAGGAGTGGCCAACCGTCTCTTCGGTCGCCTCGGTGCGCTGGCCCTTGCGGGTCGACAGCAGCAGCCAGGTCAGGGAAAAGATCGTACCGAGACTGAGGACTGTGACATACAGACTCCAGAATGTAGTCATTCTTTGTTACTCCTAGAAGCTTGCTCGACGTGCTTGATGGCTTCGGGATCATCCGCAAAAGGCAGCAAGGTCGCGTCTTCGAACTCCGACTTGCGCTTGGGACTGAATACCCACAACGCCAGACCGACGAAGGCCACCATCACGACTACGGTGCCCAGGCCACGAATCATCCCGATATCCATTTAGATCACCGTTTGCTTTTGATGATGGTGCCCAGGCCTTGCAGATAGGCCACCAGCGCGTCCATTTCGGTTTTGCCCTTAACGGCATCCTGTGCACCGGCGATGTCTTCGTCGGTGTAAGGGACGCCGAGCGTGCGCAAGACTTCCATTTTCTTCGCGGTTTCCTTGCCGTCGAGCTTGTTTTCCACGAGGAACGGGTAGGCCGGCATTTTCGACTCAGGCACAACGTTGCGCGGGTTGTACAAGTGCGCACGCTGCCAGTCATCGGAGTAACGACCGCCGACACGGGCCAGGTCCGGACCGGTACGCTTGGAACCCCACAGGAACGGGTGGTCCCACACGCTTTCACCGGCGACCGAGTAGTGGCCGTAACGTTCGGTTTCAGCACGGAACGGGCGGATCATCTGCGAGTGGCAGCTGACGCAACCGTTGGCGATGTAGACGTCGCGGCCTTCCAGTTCAAGGGCCGGGCGGGGCTTCATGCCCTCGACCGGCTTGTTGGTGACGTCCTGGAAAAACAGCGGAACGATCTGGGTCAAGCCGCCGACACTGACGGCGATAACCATGAAGAAGGCCAGCAGGCCAATGTTCTTCTCGACTGCTTCATGCTTCATCAGTGAGCTCCAACTACAGCAATCTGTTCGGCAGCTTCAGCTTCTGCCGGGTTCGAGGCACGTACGGTACGCCATACGTTGTAGGCCATGAACAGCATGCCAGCGGCGAAGAACGCACCGCCCAGGGCACGCACGATGAAGCCAGGGTGGCTGGCCTGCAGTGCTTCGACGAAGGAGTAGGTGAGGGTGCCGTCGTCGTTGATTGCACGCCACATCAGGCCCTGGGTGATGCCGTTGACCCACATCGAAGCGATGTACAGCACGGTACCGATGGTCGCGAGCCAGAAGTGCGTGTTGATCAGGCCGATGCTGTGCATCTGCGCGCGACCGAACAGTTTCGGGATCATGTGGTAGATCGCGCCGATCGAGATCATCGCAACCCAGCCCAGCGCGCCGGCGTGTACGTGGCCGATGGTCCAGTCGGTGTAGTGCGACAGCGAGTTGACGGTCTTGATCGCCATCATCGGCCCTTCGAAGGTCGACATGCCGTAGAACGCCAGGGACACCACCAGGAACCGCAGGATCGGGTCGGTGCGCAGCTTATGCCAGGCGCCCGAAAGGGTCATCATGCCGTTGATCATGCCGCCCCAGCTTGGTGCCAGCAGGATGATCGACATGGCCATGCCCAGGGACTGAGCCCAGTCCGGCAGAGCGGTGTAGTGCAGGTGGTGAGGACCGGCCCAGATGTACAGGGTGATCAGCGCCCAGAAGTGCACGATGGACAGGCGATAGGAGTAGATCGGACGCTCGGCCTGTTTCGGCACGAAGTAGTACATCATCCCCAGGAAGCCCGTGGTCAGGAAGAAACCTACGGCGTTGTGGCCGTACCACCACTGGATCATCGCGTCGGTCGCACCCGAGTAGGCCGAGTAGGACTTGAACAGGCTGACCGGCAGCGACATGTGGTTGACGATGTGCAGCATCGCCGTCACGACGATGAAGGCACCGTAGAACCAGTTGCCCACATAGATGTGCTTGGTCTTGCGCTTGACGATGGTGCCGAAGAACACCAGGCCGTAGGTAACCCAGACGATGGCCAGCAGAATGGCGATCGGCCATTCCAGCTCAGCGTATTCCTTGGTGGTGGTGTAACCCAACGGCAAGGTAACGATGGCGCCGACGATCACCGCTTGCCAACCCCAGAAGGTGAAGGCCGCGAGGCTGTCGGAAATCAGTCGCGTTTGGCAGGTTCGCTGCACGACGTAATAGGAAGTGGCAAACAGTGCACAACCACCGAAGGCGAAAATCACCAGGTTGGTGTGCAACGGGCGCAGGCGTCCAAAGCTCGTCCAGGGCAGACCGAAGTTCAATTCCGGCCAGACCAGTTGCGAGGCGATGAAGACACCGAGCCCCATGCCAAGGATCCCCCAGACCACCGTCATGATGGCGAACTGGCGGACTACCTTATAGTTATAAGCAGTCGGACTGATTGCTGTGCTCATTCTAAGGTTCCACGGTTTGGGTGTTTTATTAGGATTAAAAATCGGCCGCAAGTATGTAGAAAGCAGGGGGTCATTGCAACGCGCCATGACCTGGGTCAATGCTTTCAAATGCTGATTCTGCGGCCTTTCCATGCGCCGCGTAGGGTCAAAATTGGCCTCGGACAAAATGTCGCAGGGAACGGAAGAAGCGAGGGGGTTCAGGTCACTTGTAACGGGGTGTGTTGAAAAGGCCTGATCGCCGACCGACGGCATTTGGCTCGACAGCCGGTATCTACCTGCCTTTGCGGCCTTTCAATCGGCCGATTGGTTGAACACATCGTGCAAGGAAGACCTGGAACCGGCACGGGCCAGTCCCCATCGATCAAGCGTAGACCCGAATCCGGGGATTCGAAAGGGGAGGTTTGGAAGGGTGCGACAATGGGTCGCAAAGGGGCAGGGAACTGCCGCATCCGAAAGAATGCGGCAGTGGGGGTGTTGCGAACTATTGCTTTTTGCCTTCGACTTGCAGGTTTTCTGTATTCAATCCATGTGACAGGCTGTACACATAAGCCGCAAGCAACTGTACTTTATCGTTGCCGAGCAGCTCATTCTGCGCCGGCATGTGACCCTGGCGACCATGGCGGATGGTCTGCTCGAGCTGGGTCAACCCCGTGCCGTAGATGAAACCGGCCGGGTGCGTCAGGTTTGGCGCGCCCATGGCTGCAGTGCCCTGGCCGTTGGCCCCGTGACAGGCGGTGCAGGTGCTGCTGAACGCTTGCTGTCCGGCTTGCAGGTCGGCCTTGCTGTCCGCCGGCAATGGCAGGCCTGCCAATTCATGGCGGACATAGGCGGCAACGTTCTTCACCCCCGCTTCGCCGAGGATTTCACCCCAGGCCGGCATCGCCGCCATGCGTCCACCCAGGATGGTGGCCTTGATGGTGTCGGCGTCGCCGCCCCAGCGCCAGTCGCTGTCTGCCAGGTTGGGGAAGCCGAATGCGCCCTTGGCATCCGAGCCGTGGCACACCGAGCAGTTGGAGGCGAACAGGCGACCCCCCATTTTCAGTGCTTGCGGGTCCTTGGCCACTTCCTCCAGCGGCATGGCGGCGAATTTGGCGAAGATCGGCCCGAATCGGGCGTCGGCCCGGTCCATTTCCTTTTCCCACTCGTGCACGCCGGTCCAGCCGTTGGCGTAGCCGGGCAGGATGCCTTTCCAGTTGCCAAGGCCCGGATAGAGGATCAGGTAACCGACGGCAAACACCAGGGTGCCGGCGAACAGCATGAACCACCATTGCGGCAACGGGTTGTCGTACTCCTCGATGCCGTCGAAGCTGTGGCCCATGGTCTGGTCGACGCTGCCCTTGGTTTCGCCCTTGCGGGTGCCGATCAGCAGCCAGGTCAGGCCGATCAGGCTGCCGATGGTCAGTACGCAGATCCACGTACTCCAGAAAGTGGTCATGGCCGGGTGCTCCTTGTGGCGGATTCTTCGGGGATCTCGGGGTGTGGCTCGTCGGCGAACGGCAGCAGGCGCGCTTCGGCGAATTGCGCGCTGCGCTTGCCGTTGAAGACCCACAGCGTCAGGCCGACGAAGGCCACGAACACCACGACCGTGCCCAGGCCGCGGATCATTCCAGTGCTCATTTCAACGACCATGGCTCACCTCTTGCTCTTGATCGCAGTGCCGAGCACTTGCAGGTAGGCAACCAGTGCGTCCATTTCGGACTTGCCCTTGAGCGACTCGGCTGCGCTTGCGATGTCGTCGTCGGTATAGGGCACGCCCAGGGTACGCATGGCCTTGAGCTTGGTTTCGGTGTGGTTGCTGTCGACCGCGTTGGCCACCAGCCACGGGTAGGCCGGCATCTTCGATTCCGGCACCACGTTGCGCGGGTTGTACAAGTGCGCGCGGTGCCAGTCATCGGAGTAACGCGCGCCCACCCGGGCCAGGTCCGGCCCGGTGCGTTTCGAACCCCAGAGGAACGGGTGGTCCCAGACGCTTTCGCCGGCCACCGAGTAGTGCCCGTAGCGTTCGGTCTCGGCGCGGAACGGGCGGATCATCTGCGAATGACAACCGACGCAGCCTTCGCGGATGTAGATGTCGCGGCCTTCCAGTTGCAGCGCGGTGTAGGGCTTCATGCCTTCCACCGGCTTGTTGGTCACGTCCTGGAAGAACAGCGGGACGATCTGGGTCAGGCCGCCGATGCTCACGGCCAGGATCATCAGGAGCAGCAACAGGCCGACGTTTTTCTCGATAGTTTCGTGTTTCATGGCGGACTCCTCAGGCCATCTGCGCGGCAGCGGCGGCTTCGGCAGGCTGCGAGGCCCGCACGGTGCGCCAGGTGTTGTAGGCCATCAGCAACATGCCGCTGAAGAAGATCGCCCCGCCCACCAGTCGCACGACGAAGCCAGGGTGGCTGGCCACCAGGGTTTCGACGAAGGAGTAGGTCAGCGTGCCGTCCTCGTTGACGGCGCGCCACATCAGGCCCTGGGCGATGCCGTTGACCCACATCGAGGCGATGTACAGCACCGTGCCGATGGTGGCGAGCCAGAAGTGCGCGTTGATCAGGCCGATGCTGTGCATCTGCGCGCGACCGAAGATTTTCGGGATCATGTGGTACAGCGCGCCGATGGAAATCATCGCGACCCAGCCGAGCGCGCCGGCGTGCACGTGGCCGATGGTCCAGTCGGTGTAGTGGGAGAGGGCGTTGACGGTCTTGATCGCCATCATCGGCCCTTCGAAGGTCGACATGCCGTAGAACGCGAGCGACACCACGAGGAAACGCAGGATCGGGTCGCTGCGCAACTTATGCCAGGCGCCCGACAGGGTCATCATGCCGTTGATCATCCCGCCCCAGCTTGGCGCCAGCAGGATCAGCGACATCACCATGCCCAGCGACTGCGCCCAGTCCGGCAAGGCGGTGTAGTGCAGGTGGTGGGGGCCGGCCCAGATGTACAGGGTGATCAGCGCCCAGAAGTGCACGATCGACAGGCGATAGGAGTACACCGGACGCTCAGCCTGTTTCGGCACGAAGTAATACATCATCCCGAGGAAACCGGCGGTGAGGAAAAACCCCACGGCGTTGTGCCCGTACCACCATTGCACCATGGCGTCGGTGGCACCGGAGTACAGCGAATAGGACTTGGTGAAGCTGACCGGCAACTCCATGTTGTTGACGATGTGCAGGATCGCCACGGTGACGATGAACGCACCGAAGAACCAGTTACCGACGTAGATGTGCTTGGTCTTGCGCTGCATGATCGTGCCGAAGAACACGATGGCGTAGGCGACCCAGACGATGGTGATCAGGATGTCGATCGGCCATTCCAGCTCGGCGTATTCCTTGGAACTGGTGTAGCCCAGCGGCAGGCTGATGGCCGCCAGCAGGATCACCAGCTGCCAGCCCCAGAAACAGAAGGCGGCGATTTTCGGTGCAAACAGCTGGGCCTGGCAGGTGCGTTGCACCGAATAAAACGAACTGGCGAACAGGGCGCAACCGCCGAAGGCGAAGATCACCGCGTTGGTGTGCAGCGGGCGCAGGCGGCCGAAGCTGGTCCAGGGCAAATTGAAGTTGAGTTCCGGCCAGACCAACTGGGCAGCGAGAAAAACCCCGAGCCCCATGCCGACGATGCCCCACACCACCGTCATAATGGCGAATTGGCGGACCACCTTATAGTTGTAGGCGGTACTGATAGAAGTGTTCATGGTTCCCCATCCACGGTTCAGCCCAAGTGTGCAAACGCACCCTTTGGCCGGAGTTATAGGCAGACTAAAAGCGAGGCAAGCATGGACAAACAGCACAAGGCCGGTATTGACGGGGATCAATGGGCGCAGTGCGTGCGGGATCACGGATGGTTGTGGAATGCCACCAGCGGCAAGGCCTCGGCGACCCTGATCCTGGCCCACGGCGCCGGCGCGCCGATGGACAGCGACTGGATGAGCGACATGGCGCAACGCCTTGCCGCACACGGCGTCAACGTGCTGCGCTTTGAATTTCCGTACATGGCTCAGCGGCGTGTCGATGGCAGCAAACGCCCGCCGAATCCGGCGGCGAAACTGCTGGAATGCTGGCGTGAGGTGTACGGCGAAGTGCGACGTCATGTCACTGGGCCCTTGGCCATTGGCGGCAAGTCCATGGGCGGGCGCATGGCCAGTTTGCTGGCCGATGAACTGGGCGCGGACGCGCTGGTGTGCCTTGGCTATCCGTTTTATGCCGTGGGCAAACCGGAGAAACCGCGGGTCGAACATTTGGCTGGATTGAAAACGCGGACGCTGATCGTGCAGGGCGAGCGGGATGCGTTGGGTAATCGTGAGGCGGTCGAGGGTTATGCGTTGTCACCGAACATCGAAGTGTTCTGGCTGGTGGCGGGGGATCATGATTTGAAGCCGTTGAAGGCTTCGGGATTTACCCATGAGCAGCATTTGGCTTCGGCGGCGAGTCGGGTGGCGGCGTTTCTCCAGTGAATCTTTCGACAGCGCTCATGGCCTCATTGTGAGTAACCCCACAATGGATAAGGTGCACTCATCCATTGTGGGGGGCAGCTACCACTAGTTGGGATAGCCTGCCACGTCATTAACTTTAGACTGGTTGTCTTGTCAAATCGAATTCGCCGTTGGGAGATTTGACGTTGGAGCCGAATGTCGCTTCAAAGTGACCCTTGAAAGTGTTGTTCTTCGGATCGAGTCTGATAGAGACTTTAGCAGATAGTGCTTCTATTACGTTGTATTTTGGATTGCCGATCGAGTAATAATGTTCAAAGGTAAGCCCCTGCTCTCCTAGATTAAGTGTCTTGTCAATAATGTTTTCGTCAATGTAGTCAAACTGGAAAATATAGTGGAAAAGGTCATTTGTTAGGTGGGAGCCTTTCCGGGCGTACACGCACCATTTTTTCCGTCCACCAGAAAGACTCCAAAGTTCCGCGCGAGCAGTGGTCGCTTCGGTCCAGTCGAGCTCTGAATCCAAGCGCCACCTGAAAGTGCCATCGGTACCTGGGTTCGGTTGTTTCATTGTCTCTAACATGCGTTCGAAATTGTTATCCATTTCAGCTTCATCTCGTGGGTATTGACATTGACGTTCTGTCGATGCCGTGAGGAACACCCTAAGATTTTTTCCGCAGCAGTGTAACTGTCACAAATGACAGTGGAATTATTGATATTTGCGTGGTTTCGTAGATGTGGTTTGTGACGCGAATTCATGAACACCGCAAACCACTGTAGGAACTGGCTTGCCAGCGAAGAGGCCCTGTCAGGCAACTTGGCTTTCACTGATGCAACAAAAAACCCGGAAGCTTTCACTGTCCGGGTTCTGTATCAGCCAGCATCAATCAGCGGTTAA
>NZ_JAXDEO010000030.1:0-88020 GCF_035064975.1 Pseudomonas sp. YuFO20 | reverse complement strand
CCGCGCGCTCAAACGCTGCGCCGAGGGCGGCTACCCAGGACAGATGTGGCTGGTCAACCCGCAGCACGACAGCCTCGAAGGCGTGCCGTGCGTGCGCAGCGTTGCCGACCTGCCGTGCGGGCCATGCTGCGGCCGCCGACAAAGGCCACATGGCGGGGCGCGAGCATGCGCTTGAGGTTGTCACGAATGGTCTATGTAGCTGTGGTTGACGTTGGACGGCTCGGACGGGTACAGCGCCATGGTCGCCTTGACGCCCACCTGGTCGGCGTTCGGAGTCTGGCCCGGGGTGATGCCTTCCAGGCCGGCGTTGGCCGGAACGTCCACCAGCATCGCCACGTCGCCGACGGTGTGGGAGCTAAGGAAGAATTCTTCGTAGGCGCAGGACAGGCAGTCGTGCATCGGACCGACGCCGAGACGGTTGGCGACCACTTCGGCGCCCATGCCGCCGGAGCCATAGTTGATCATGAAGGAATCGCGGGTCGGCTCCAGCACGTGGGCCATCACCGGGTCGGCCCAGTAGGCCGGAAACGCCTGGGTCGCTGCGGTTTCATCCTGGAACTGCGAGGCGAAGTCGCGGAACGGTTCCAGCCGATTGGGAAGCGCCGGGTTGCGTTTGCCCACCGATTCCAATGGATAGGTGGAGGGCGGGAAACTGCCGTCGGCATTGCTGCCCATGACGATCGCGTCGCTCTCGCTGGAAATGATCTCATTGCCGTCGACCATATTGATGATCGGCGTGCCGGCCTTGCCTTCACGGACCCACGGCTCGCGTTGCGGGTAGCGGGCCTGGTAGTCGACGATCGGCTGACCGGCCGGGGTGCGCCCTGTGGTCGCCAGGCGCATTTCTTCTTCGGTCACCGTGTTGCGGTAGGTGCGACCGCCCTTGGGCACCACCACGACCTGGCCGAACAGACCGTTGGCGACGTTGCCGGCCGCACCTTCACCACCGAAAGTTGCGCCACGGCTGCTGGCGGCGAACACCCCTTCGCGCTCGGCATACAGGGTGTATGAGCGGCTGGCGCCCGGAGCGATCAGGCTATTGGCATTGCGCCCGGTGAACGAAGCGATGTCGTCGATGCTGTTGACCGCTTGCATGCCGTTGACCTGGAAACCGACATGCCGGTCGGCCACTTGCTCGTCGACCTTGAAGTTTTCGTTACCGCCCACTTCGATGCCTTCTTCTTCCTCGCCCTCCTCTTCCTCGCCACCGTCGTGGGAACCGGGGTTGGCCTGATAGGCCAGCAGGTTCTGCAGGTTGATGGTCAGGCAGTCACCGGCGGCCACCCGCAGCACCAGCGGACGTGGACGCTTGTCGGGACGCAGCGAAACCTTGCCCGGCACCGCCGCACCACCCTGGGCCAGTGAGACGTCATGGTCATCGACCACATCGCGACGCAGGGCGAACATCATGCCGTTGACGTTCTGCGCACCGAGGCGGTTGAACATCAGCGGCTGGTCCAGCGCCACGACGTTGGCCACCAGGTTGCGCTCACATCGCGCTGCCGCTTCGGCGACTTCGATGCCGAGCATCGATGCGGCCAACAGCAGCCAGGGAAGGACGGATGGAGCGTGGAATGTGCCGGTCATGATCACGGGCCTCGCTGTGGGTGCTCACAGGGAATAATTCTCGACAAAACCCTTTGAGCAATCTGTATGCCATAAAAAATTTATCGTTATTTCAAACAGTTACAGTCGCCATTTAATTCATCGGGGGATATTCCCCACCCATTCCCCACTTTTGCGTCGGGGCCACCATGCCCCAATGTTGGGGAAACTCGCCCCAAGCTGTTCGTCATAGCGGGGCATCCGCCGCCAGCCCCTGCAGGCGCCGGTATTGGCGCAGCACACTGGGCACATAACGCTGGGTTTCGGCGAACGGCGGGATCACCCCGCCACGGCTGAGCACCGCTTGCGGCCCGGCGTTGTAGGCGGCCACGGCGAGGGCGATGTCGTTGTCGAACATCGTCATCAGGCGCTTGAGATATCGGGCTCCGCCCTGGATGTTGGCCTTGGGGTCGTAGACGTTTTTCACCCCCAGCTCGCGGGCGGTGTCGGGCATCAACTGCATCAACCCGCCCGCGCCCCTGGGCGATACGGCGCGGGCGTTGTAGCTCGATTCGGTCTGGATCACCGCGTGCAGCAGCGCGGCCGGCAACTCGTTGTCCGTGGCGGCCTTGGAGACCAGCTCGGCATAGGGGCGCGAAGCGATCATTTGCGGCTGCTGATCGAGGCTGACCGCCGCCACTTCGACCTCTTGCACCACCCGTTCGTAGTGGCGGCCGGGGCGATGGACGTTGGACAAAACGAAGTCGCCCTTGGCGTCCCTGGAAACAAACACATCGGCCTGGACAGCACCGGCCAGCAGCATCATGCCAAGCAATCCTGTGGTGAGAGTTTTCATGGTTCTACCTCCCCTGACCGGCCCCGAAAAATGGGGGTAATGCCCCAATGGCCAGTCGCGTATCAGCCATACGCAAGCACTGTGCCGAAAGCGCGAGTGGCCGGAATACGGGGGCTGCACGAGGATGTCGTGGGCTTGAGCGGGGCTTTGCATGGCAATTGCATAGGCGTATATCGCGCCCCTTCTGCCGACTGTGTGAGGTCAACATGAAACAGCGTCTGCGTTTCGCCCCGCGTGCTTTTCCCCCTCGAGCCGAGCGCGGGTTCACATTGCTTGAACTGTTGGTGGTGCTGGTGGTGCTGGGGCTGTTGGCCGGCATCGTCGCGCCGAAATATTTCGCGCAACTGGGCCGTTCCGAAGTGAAGGTGGCCAAGGCGCAGATAGAAGGCCTGGGCAAGGCCCTGGACCTGTACCGCCTGGAGGTCGGCCATTACCCGTCGACCGAACAGGGGCTGCAGGCACTGGTCACCGCCCCCAGTGACGAAACCCGCTGGACCGGTCCGTACCTGCAGAAAAAACTGCCGCAGGACCCCTGGGGCCGTAACTACAACTACCGCTACCCTGGCGAAAACGGCGAATACGACCTGCTGTCCATGGGCAAGGACGGCCAACCCGGCGGCGAAGGCGAAAACGCCGAAGTCACCAGTTGGCAATGACGGGAATGGCGACCATGCGTTTTCACCTCAAAGCGGTAGGCAAGGCCGGTGTGGTTTCAATGACTGTCGAGGCACCGGGTGACAGCGAAGCCCGGCGCATCGCCGAGGACCAGGGCCTGCGGGTGGTCAGCCTGCACGCCGAGCGGCACTGGCGGGCGCTGCGCCCCAGGCAGCGTGAGACCTTCAACCTGGTGTTGTTCAGCCAGGAACTGACCACCCTGCTCAATGCCGGCCTGCCGTTGATCGATGCGCTGGAAAGCCTGGCGGAAAAAGAGAATGCGCCACAGGCCCGCAAGACCTTGAGCGAACTGGTGCGCCTGCTTTACGAAGGCAAATCGTTTTCCCAGGCGTTGGGCCAACTGTCGGCGGTGTTCCCCCCGCTCTACGTCGCCCTGGTCCAGTCCAGCGAGAAGACCGGCGCCGTGGGTGAAGCCCTGGGCCGCTACGTCAGCTATCGCCAGCGCATGGACGAGGTTCGCCAGAAGATCGTCAGCGCCTCGATCTACCCCATGCTGTTGCTGGTGGTGGGCGGTGGCGTGGTGTTGTTCCTGATGGGTTATGTGGTGCCGCGCTTCAGCCTGGTGTTCGAAGGGCTGGGCTCGAACCTGCCGTGGCTGTCGCAGATCCTCATGAGCAGCGGCATGTTCCTGCACGCCCACCAGGGCGAATTCTTTGGCGCACTGGCGACGATCGTCATCGCCCTCGCCTTCCTCCAGCGCCAGCCTTCATTTCGTCGGGGCCTGGACCGCTTGATCGAGAAACTGCCGGCGGTGCATCAACGCATCTTCATGTACGAACTGGCGCGCTTCTACCGCTCCCTGGGCATCCTGCTGCAAGGCGGCATCCCCCTCGTCACCGCCATGGGCATGGTCCGCAACCTGCTCACCCCGGCCTCCCGCCTGCGCCTGGACCAGGCCTGCGAAAGGGTGCGCGAGGGGCAATCGCTGTCGACGGCGCTGGAACTCAATCACCTGGTGACCCCGGTGTCCCTACGCCTGCTGCGCGCTGGCGAACAGTCCGGCAACCTCGGGCAGATGATGGAGCGTAGTGCGGACTTCTACGACGAAGAAATCAGCCGCTGGATCGAATGGTTCGTGCGTTTGTTCGAACCCTTGCTCATGACTTTCATCGGCCTGCTGATCGGGGTGATCGTGATTTTGATGTACATCCCGATTTTCGAGCTGGCCTCAAGCATTCACTGACGCCTCTGGGACGGGCCTGCCCGAAAAATCTCAGTCTTTTTCCCCGTGACAACGAATAAAGCCGGACCCAGGCGTGTTTACCCACTGAATATGGCAGCACGTTGCATTGTTCATCAACGTTCCAACTTGAATTAAAAGACGGAGAACGACATGCACATCAACAAGCTATTACTGGCGGTAGCGATTGGCGCGGTCTTATCGGCGTCTACCGTCCTGATTCCGGACAGCCTGTCCGGGGTATCGAGTGCCCAGGCGAAAAAAGGCGGAAGTGGGGGGGGTGGGGGTGGCGGTGGCGGTGGCCACGGTGGTGGTGGCGGCAGTGGCGGCGGTCACGGTGGTGGCGGCGGCAATGGTGGCGGCGGCGGCGGTCACGGTGGTGGCAGCGGTGGCGGCGGTAATGGTGGTGGCCACGGCGGAGGCAGTGGTGGCAGCGGCGGTGGCAATGGCGGTGGTCACGGCGGCAATAGCGCCGGCAGCGGTCATGGCGGCAGCGACCATGCTTCGGGACACGCCGGCAATACCGCCTCGAACTCCGGACGTAGCAGCACCCACTCTGAACCGGGTGACGATCATGGCGTTCATCAGGCCGGGCATGACGACAATGGGGTTCACCGCTCCGGCGAGGTCGGTGACGATCGCGGCCTGCATGCTGCTGGCGAACCCGGCGACGACAAACGCGTCAACTGACTTGCAGTAATCCCTGTGGGAGCGGGCTTGCTCGCGAAGGCGGAGTGTCAGACAACATCAATGTCGACTGTGCCATCGCCTTCGCCAGCAGGCTGGCTCCCACGGTGGATTGTGTGAACCGCCGACCTACAACACAACTTCCGTCTGATCCAGCCGCTCGCGCAAAAACTCGATCAGCACCTGCACCGGTCGCGACGCCTGGCGATGCTGCGGATACACCGCCGACAGCGTCAGCGGCTCGGGACAAAATTCATCCAGCACCGCCACCAATCGCCCATCCTTCAACGCCGCCCCGACGATAAACGTCGGCAAATAAGTAATCCCCATCCCGGCAATCGCCGCGTCCTTGAGCAACTCGCCATTGTTGACCCGCATCCGCCCGGTGACGTTGACCATCAGCGGCTTGCCCTGCCCTTCGAAGCGCCATTGCACCTGACGCCCATGACCGTAAGGCAGGCAGTCATGCTGGTGCAGGTCTTCGGGTTTGACCGGCGTACCGCGCTCAGCCAGGTAAGCCGGGCTGGCGCAGTAGACGCGCTGGATGGAAGCGATGCGCCGCGCGATCAACGTCGAGTCTTCCAGCGTGCCGATGCGCAGTGCCAGGTCGTAGCCCTCGCCGAGCAAATCCACCGGGCGATCGCTCAGGTCCACCTCCACCGTGACGTCACGATAACGCTGCAGAAACTGCGGCAGCAGGCACCCCAGATGCGCCAGCGCAAACGACAGCGGCGCACTCACGCGAATGGTGCCGCGCGGCTCGGTGGTCTGCCCGGCGATGCCCTGCTCCACCTGCTCGACTTCACCCAGCAGGCGCAAGGCCGATTCGTAGTAACTTTGCCCCAGGGGCGTGACATCCAACCGCCTTGTCGAGCGATTGAGCAGCCGCACACCCAGACGCGCTTCGAGCTGCATCAGGCGCCGGCTGACGAACTGTTTGGATAATCCCAGTTGATCGGCGGCGGCCGTGAAGCTGCCGGAGTCCATCACCTGGCAAAAAATACGCATATCTTCGAACGGGTTCATTGTCGCGCCTTGATTGACAGTCCGACACTTTACAACGTTTACAAAGCAAAAGATCGCAGCCTCCGGCAGCTCCTACAGTTGTACGCGTTCCCCTGTAGGAGCTGCCGAAGGCTGCGATCTTTTCAGCCTGTCGACTTACTTCGAAGTAAAGGTCGTGTAGCTGTTGATCAGGTTTCGGTAGTTCGGAATGCGTTCCGACAGCAGGTTGGCCAGGCCTTCCATGTCGTTGCGCCAGTCGCCTTGCAGCTCGCAGGCAACCGAGAACCAGTTCAACAGCTGTGCACCGGCGGCCGACATGCGGGCCCAGGCGGCTTGTTGGACGGTGGTGTTGAAGGTGCCGGAAGCGTCCGTCACCACGAACACTTCGAAACCTTCGGCCAGGGCCGACAGGGTCGGGAACGCCACGCAGACGTCGGTGACCACGCCGGCGATGATCAGTTGCTTGCGACCGGTGGCCTTCACCGCCTTGACGAAGTCTTCGTTGTCCCAGGCGTTGATCTGGCCAGGGCGTGCAATAAACGGCGCGTCCGGGAACTGCGCCTTGAGCTCCGGCACGATCGGACCGTTGGGGCCGCTGTCGAAACTGGTGGTGAGGATGGTCGGCAGTTCGAAGAACTTGGCGATGTCGCCCAGGGCCAGCACGTTGTTCTTGAACTCATTGGGCGAGAAGTCCTGGACCAGCGAGATCAGGCCAGTCTGGTGATCGACCAGCAGCACCACTGCATCGTCTTTGTTCAGGCGTTTGTACGGAACGTTGCTCATGAAAAACTCCTTGGTGGATGGTTGTCGCTTAAGTTGATTAGAAAGCAAAACACGAGCAGCCGAAGGCACCCCAGAACCCGGCGAAATCACTCACCGGCGCATTCGAAAGTCGCGCCCGCTCATGGCTGTGGGAGTGCACCGCGCAGGGTCCGCTGCACTGGTGAACCTGCGCCTGCAACGGCGAATTCGGCCGCCAGTGGCCCGGTACCTTCACCACCGGCGACCAGTCCGGCAGCACCGGCACGCTGGCGGGCCCAAGTTTTTCGAAATCATCGGCGGCATACACCACCTTGCCGCCGACCACGGTCAGCACCGACTCGATCCATTTGATCGCTTCGTCCTCGACGCTGAAATAGTCCGCGCTCAAGGCTGCCACGTCCGCCAGTTGCCCGACCTTGATCTGGCCTTTCTTGCCCTGCTCGGAGGAGAACCAGGCGCTGCCGTGGGTGAACAGTTCCAGGGCGGTCTGGCGCGACAGGCCCTCGGCGTGCAATGCCAGGCCACCGACGGTGCGGCCGCTGACCATCCAGTACAACGAGGTCCATGGGTTGTAGCTGGACACCCGCGTGGCATCGGTGCCAGCGCCAACCGGTACACCTTCGGCCAGCATGCGCTTGATCGGTGGCGTCGCCTCCGCTGCCTTGGCGCCGTAGCGCTCGACGAAGTATTCGCCCTGGAACGCCATGCGGTCCTGGATGGCGATGCCGCCCCCCAGCGCCCTCACCCGCTCGATGTTGCGGGGGGTGATGGTTTCGGCGTGGTCGAAAAACCACGGCAAGCCATTGAACGGGATGTCGCGATTGACCTTCTCGAACACGTCGAGCATGCGGCTGATGGATTCGTCGTAGGTGGCGTGCAAACGGAACGGCCAGCGCTGCTCGACCAGATGGCGCACCACCGGCTCCAGTTCGTCTTCCATGGTTTGCGGCAGGTCCGGGCGCGGTTCGAGGAAGTCCTCGAAATCCGCCGCGGAGAACACCAGCATCTCCCCGGCGCCGTTGTGCCGCAGGTAGTCGTCGCCCTGGTGCAGGGTCACGCTGCTGGTCCAGTTCTTGAAATCGGTCAGTTCTTCCTTGGGTTTCTGGGTGAACAGGTTGTAGGCGATGCGCACGGTCAGTTGCTGGTCCCTGGCCAACTGCTCGATCACCTGATAGTCGTCCGGGTAATTCTGGAAACCGCCGCCAGCGTCGATGGCACTGGTCAGGCCGAGGCGATTGAGTTCGCGCATGAACTGGCGCGTCGAGTTGACCTGGTACTCCAGCGGCAACTTCGGCCCCTTGGCCAGCGTCGAGTACAGAATCATCGCGTTGGGCCGCGCCACCAGCATGCCGGTGGGTTCACCGTTCGAGTCCCGCACGATCTCGCCACCCGGCGGGTTCGGCGTGTTGCGGGTGTAGCCGGCGACCCGCAGCGCGGCGCGGTTGAGCAAGGCGCGGTCATACAGATGCAGGACGAACACCGGGGTATCGGGCGCGGCCTGGTTCAACTCTTCGAGGGTCGGCATGCGTTTTTCGGCGAACTGGAATTCGTTCCAGCCACCGACCACCCGCACCCATTGCGGCGTGGGTGTGCGGTCGGCCTGATCCTTGAGCATGCGCAGCGCATCGGCCAGTGACGGCACGCCTTCCCAGCGCAGTTCGAGGTTGTAGTTCAGACCGCCACGGATCAGGTGCAAGTGCGAGTCGTTGAGGCCAGGGATCACGCAACGGCCCTTGAGGTCGATCACCTGCGTGCCAGAACCGCGCAAGGCCATGGCCTCGGCATCGCTGCCGACCGCGACGAAGCGGCCCTCGCTGATGGCGACCGCAGTGGCGCGTGGGTTTTCACGGTCGACGGTATGAAATTGGCCATTGAACAGAATCAGATCGGCGTTCATCGCGTTTCCTTGGGCGCAGTGGAAGAAGACAGCCAGGGCGCGAACAGGCGCGTCGCCATCGGCATGAACAGGTACACCACCGACAGCACGATGGTCAGGGTGATCAGGAAGGTCGCGACCACGTAGTTGGAGAGCACGGCGTTGAGCCGCAACAACGGCCCCCACAGCAGCGGCACCAGCAAGGTGTGCGGCAGGATCACCAGCAGCGTCACCACGGCCTGCTTCCAGCGCGGCGGTGGCGAGCCCGACTCGACCTGGGGGGCGAACCAGAATTCGTTGACCGGGTTGACCTCGGTCTGGTCGCCGTCGGCCAGCATCGGCGTGGCTTCGTTGACCAGCGCCTGGCGTTGCGGCGAATCGAGCCAGCGCTGCATCGCGTCGGTGGAACGGAACCGCAGGACGCAGGTGTACATATCCAGGCCCGCGTTCTTGCCGCGCATCACATCCACGCCCAGGTGCCCCTCCTGCTGTCCTGCGACACTGACAATGTTGCGCAGCCAGGCCTCGTAGGGCACTTCATAACCGGCCCTGACCCGGTGTTTGATGACCAGGGTCACGACCTCCTCGAAAGGCGAGTCGAGCACGTTGGAATCAGGCATGGCGGAGGGCTCCGGCGAGACAATATTGAATTGAATAATGCCGGGGCGAAGAAGGAAAAAATTGAATGTACGTGCTCTTATTGCGAGGGACCCCGAGCCCCCTGTAGGAGCTGGCTTGCCAGCGAAGGCGGTTTTACATTCAACAATGTTGCTGACTGACCCACCGCAATCGCGAGCAAGCTCTCTCCCACAGTGGTCCGAGTACATCTGTAGGAGATAGGTTGGCCTGGTAGCCGCCTTCGCTGGCAAGCCAGCTCCTACAGGGGTTGGGTACATCCGCGAAAATACAGGTTGGCGGGCAGGCCGCCGCGGTCACGCCGGGATCGACAGCGACTCCGACATGAACTGATTGATCCGCGACCGCAACCAGCGCTCCGCCGGATCATTGTCATGCACCCCGCTCCAGGCCATCGACAATTGCGCCGCCGCAATCTCGAACGGCGGATCCTCGGCACGCAAGCCACACCCCTCCACCAGCGCACACGCCGCATAATCCGGCACCGTCGCAATCATCTCGGTGCCGGCGAGCAACGCGCGCAAGCCGCTGAACTGCGGAACGCCCAGCACCACCCGACGGGTGCGGCCAACCTTCGCCAGATCCAGGTCGATATTGCCGCTCAGGTCCCCGGAAAACGACACCATCGCATGGGGACGCGCGCAATACTCATCCAGGGTCAGCGTCCCCGGTCGCGTGTCACCGCGCAGCACCTTGCAGGGAATATCCCGCAGCTTCTTGCGCTTGGCATTGGCCGGCAGGTCGGTGGTGTAGCTGACGCCCACGGAGATTTCCCCCGACGCCAGCAACGCCGGCATCAGCAGGTAATTGGCCCGGCGCACCACCACGACGATGCCCGGTGCCTCTTCCTGCAGCTTGCTCAGCAGAGGCGGAAACAGACCGAACTCGGCATCGTCCGACAGGCCAATGCGAAAGACGTCGCAACTGGTCGCCGGATCAAATTCCTTGGCGCGACTGACCGCGCCGGAAATGGTGTCCATGGCCGGTTGCAGTTCCTTGAGAATCGCCAGCGCCCGTGCCGTCGGCTCCATGCTTCTACCGTTGCGCAACAGCAAAGGGTCGTCGAACAGATCGCGTAACCGCCCCAGCGCCGCACTCACGGCCGGTTGGCCCATGAACAGTTTTTCCGCCACGCGGGTCAGGTTCTTCTCGAACATCAGCGCTTCGAAAATCACCAGCAGGTTCATGTCGACGCGACGCAGATCGTTACGGTTCATAGGCACGGTTCCCTTGTGTGTTGAGCCAGGCGCAAGGTGGCGATTGTGTCTGACTTTACCCTGGACTGCCCACCCTGCATGAGGAATTAACAACGTTTAACTCGCGCGCCAGAGCCTTGGGGTTCAAGAATGAATCCTACCCATTCGGACATTCGCCATGGCTCAGTTCCAGCAAGGCGCCGCTCGCGCGACAGTCGCGCAGCCCCAGGAAAAAAGCGCCAGCGGCCTCGGTCCGCAGCGCGAACAGTTGGTGAAACAACTGATCCTCGATCGCCTCGGCGAATCCCTGCAAGTGACCGAACTGGCCCAGGCTTGTTCGCTGTCGCGCAGTCATTTCTCCCGCGCGTTCAAGTGCAGCACCGGCTGTTCGCCACAGGAATGGATTCGCCAGCAACGCATCGCCCGGGCCAAGCAACTGATCCAGCACACCGACCTGAGTCTCACGCAAATCAGCCTCGAATGCGGCTTCTGCGACCAGGCTCACTTCTGCCACATGTTCACCCGCAGCGAGGGCATCAATCCGTTTGCGTGGCGTTGCCGGGCCGTACGCGCCCTCCCCACATCACCTGCCTGCGGGCAGCACCCGGATCATCGAGCGCCGAGTTCAACCGCTGTGATAAACGACGCATTGCGCGCCGGCAAAAATATGAGGAATATGCTCCAGAAGTGCGTTCCAGACGCATTCACACAGGAGCAACCCGTTGACCCTCGCCCTCGAACAGGCTGTGCATTTCGGCCCCTACCGGATCTACCCCGGACAACGTCTGGTGCTGGAATCCGACCGGCCCCTGCGCCTGGGCCGACGCGCCATGGACATCCTGTTGATCCTGCTGGAACACGCCGGCAAGGTGGTCAGCAAGCAACAGCTGATCGCTGAAGTCTGGCCCGACAGCGTGGTGGAAGAGATCAACCTGCGGGTGCACATGGCCGCCCTGCGCAAAGCCCTCGGCGACGGCCAGGCTGGCCAGCGCTACATCGTCACCGTGGCCCAGCGCGGCTACAGCTTTGTCGCGCCATGGTCGCTTGCGCCCATCGAACACCGTCCGCAAAATGACCTGGTTGAATCCAGCGGCCATAACCTGCCCCTGCGCCGCGCCCGCCTGATCGGCCGCCAGGTGCTGGTCGACAGGCTGGTGGCGCAACTGCCGCGCCAGCGCTTCATCACCCTGGTCGGCCCCGGCGGCATCGGCAAGACCAGCGTCGCCCTGCGCGTCGCCGAGCAACTGATCGGCCACTACCGCGACGGCATCCGCCTGCTGGACCTGACGCCGATCAACGACCCCTCGTTGATCACCGGCCATCTGGCGACATTGCTGGGGTTGTCCCTGCACGACAGCGAACCGCTGAGCACACTTGCCACGTTCCTGCGCGAGCGGCATATGCTGCTGGTCATCGACAACTGCGAACACCTGATCGACAGCGTGGCACTGCTCTGTGAAAGCCTGCTGGGTGGCGCGCCGCAGGTGCACATCCTCGCCACCAGCCGCGAGAGCCTGCGCGCCGAAGGCGAATTCGTCCAGCGCCTGGAGCCGCTGGATTGCCCCCCGCCCTTTGCCGTACAGGACCGCTCCCAGGCCCTGGGTTTTTCCGCACTACAGCTGTTTATCGAGCGGGCCATGGCCAACCAGGACAGCTTTGAGCTGAGCGAAGCCGAATTGCCGCTGGTCATCGAGATCTGCCGGCGCCTGGACGGCATTCCGCTGGCCCTGGAACTGGCGGCCGCGCAAGTCGCCAACCTTGGCCTGCGCGGTTTGCTGACGCAGTTGCAGGAAAGTTTTCGCCTGCTCGCCCACAGCGGCCAGACGACCCTGGGCCGGCATCAAACCCTGCGCACGACGCTGGACTGGAGCTTCAACCTGCTCACTGCCTGCGAACAGACCTGCCTGCGGCGCCTGGGCATCTTGCGCGGTGGCTTTACCCTGGAATCGGCCGCGGCGGTGATCGTGGGCGAACACATCGAACCGCGCGAGGTGTTTGGCTCGATCATGCAACTGGTGGCCAAGTCGCTGCTGATCGTGGACGTCGGTGACGAAGAGGTGTTCTACCGCCTGCTCGACACCACCCGCCGTTATGCCCTGGAAAAACTCGAACAGAGCACTGAACTGCCCGACACCCGCAAGCGCCACGCCGAACGATGCCTGGCCCTGATGCAGCAGGCGCAGGAGGACTGGGAACAGATCCCCACCGGTCTGTGGATCGAGCGTTATGCCCGCAGCCTGGAGGACATCCGCGCAGCGCTCGACTGGGGCCTGTCTGCATCAGGGCCGCAGGCGCTGGCGATCCGCCTGACCGCGACGTCCACGCCGCTGTGGCAGGAACTGTCGCTGCTCAACGAGTACGGCGGTTATGTGCGCAAGGCCCTGGCCCTGCTCGATGCCGCGCCCGAAGTCTGCCCACGGCTGCAAATGCTGCTGAAACTGGCCTTGGGCAGCACCTGTTACCACGCCCAGGGCGGCACCGCCGAAACCGTCGAGGCCTTCGTCAGCGCCCGGGCTTTGGCCGAACACTGCAAGGACGTAGCCGGACAACTGCGCGCCATCTCCGGGCACCTGGCGGTCAACCTCAGTTGCGGCCACTATCAAATGGCCCTGGAACAGAGCGAGCAATTCGATCGCCTGGGGTTGCATGGTGACCCGATGCTGTCCCTGAGCACCCACCGCCTGCGGGTCCTGGCCCTGCACTTTGCCGGCGATCAGCAGCGGGCCCGGATGAACGCCGAAGAGGTGATCCAGCGCATGGCCCACAGTGGCCATCTCAATCGCTTCACCCATGGATTTGGCGTGCAATACGACCAGAGCGTCGCCGCGCTGACCATCCTCGCCCGTATCCTCTGGATCCAGGGCCAACCGGAGCAAGCCTGGCGTACGGCTCGGCAGGCACTGGACATCGCGCTGCAGATCAACCACGGCACGTCCATCTGTTACACCCTGGCCCTGGCGGGCTGCCTGATCGCCCATTACAACGGCGACGCCCGAACCGCTCGCGAACTCTTGCACCTGCTGCTGGAACAGGCGCAGAAACACTCGGTGCTGCTGTTCCATACCTGGGCTCGACATTATGCGCAGGTTATCGACACTGCCCAGGCCGATGCGTCGCCGCGTCCCGCTGTGGGCCTGATCAAGGAACTCATGATCACCCTCGACAGCCGCCTGATTGATGACGACTTGCTGCAACGCGCGCAAACCGGTGCGGCGGGCTGGAGCACCGCGGAGATTCTACGTGCCAGGGCCGATGTGCTGCTGGCCGCTGATTGTCCGGTGCAAGACTGTGCCGCCGAGATCATATTGATCAAGGCGCTCAACGTGGCAAAAACCCAGGGCGCTCTGGCCTGGGAGCTGCGCAGCGCCACCTCGTTGGCGCGGCTTTGGCAGCGTCAGGGCCGCGACCGGCAGGCCCGGGAGCTGCTGTCGCCGATCCACCAGCGGTTTACCGAAGGCCATGCCACACCGGACCTGGCCACCGCGCAACGCCTACTCGGCGAGCTCCACAGCCACGAGTCGGCTTGATGGCCGGTGGGTGTGACTGACGTAGCCGGCGTAGCGCATTTCGAAGGTACGCAAGGCCCCGCTCTGTTCGAGTTTTTCCAGGGCATAACAACGGGTGGTATTGAGGAAACGGTAGCGCGTCACGCCGCGCAGTTGCTCCAGTGCCAGCAGCGATTTGAGCGCCAGGCTTTGCATCACGCTGCTCAGGCTGGACGGCGGCAGCGTCGCGCAACTGATCACGGCGATCGCCGCGTCGAGGGTGAACGCCGCTTTGAACACCGCCAGACGCTGCAACACGGTTTGCTCCATCGGGCTTAGCCGCTCATAGCTCCAGTCCAGGGCCGCCTTCAGCGTCTGGTGTCGCGGGACCGCCGTGCGCCGCCCCTGGGTCAGCAGCTGAAAACAGTTGTCCAGTTGCGCTTGCAGCCCCACCAGCGCCAGCGCATCGATCTGCGCCGCCGCCAACTCGATAGCCAATGGCAGCCCATCGAGTCGACGACAGATTTCGCGCACGACCTTGAGGTCCTGCTCGCGCAGGGCAAAGCCTTGCTGGCGGGCGCGGGCACGGCTGACGAACAACTGCACGGCCGAATAGCCCATGACCTCATCGACACAACGTAACGCCGACGTCGGTGGCACCAGTAGCGGCGGCAATGGCAAGAGTTCTTCGCCGGTGGCCAGCAGCGGCTCACGGCTGGTGACGAGAATCGACAGGCGCGGTGCCGAAATCAACAGCTGCTCGACCAGTGCACGGCAGCTTTCAAGCAGATGCTCGCAATTGTCGAGGACCAGCAACGCATGCCTCTGTTCCAGTGCGTCCAGGGTCGTACCAACGTCCAGTTGCAAGGTGCGCGTCACATAGTCGACCACCTGTGCCGGGTCGTCGATCATCGCCAGATCCACCCGCCACACGCCATCGCGAAAGTGCTGCAACAGCAATTCGGCGACACGCAGGGCAACGGTTGTCTTGCCGATGCCACAGGGCCCGACCAGGGTCATGCAACGGCGCGCTGGCAACTTGCGCACCAGACTGCCCACCACGGCATCGCGACCGATGACGGGTGTGAGTCGTGCCGGCAGGTTGTGGGGGGATGGTGCAAAGGCGTCGCTGGCCAAAGGCGTGAGTTCCAGCGCCTGGCGCACCGGCGCGACAAAGCTGTAGCCACGCTCGGGGATGTTGACGATGTAGCCGTGCCCGTCCTGCCCGTCACGAAAGGCCCGGCGCAGGGCGGCAATGTGCACGCGCAGGTTGATGTCCTCGACCACCGTTCTCGGCCAGACCCGGGCAATCAGATGGTCCTTGCTGACCACCGAGCCGGCATGCTCAACCAGCACCTGCAGGATATCCAGCGCCCGCCCGCCCAGGCGCAGCGGCTGATCACCCTGGCGAACCAGTCGCTGATTGACGTGGAAGGCGTAGGGGCCAAAGTGCAGCACCGTGTCGCTGATTACATTTCTGAGGCTGTTCATACGCTTTCACCCGCTGGAAACCTGCTCGGCACATGACAGGCTCCGTACCTTCCTTGCAATGAGTTCAGCGGTATCTTGGCAGGCCCCGGTGACGGTACAACCGCCATGGGGGGAGCGTCACGGCCAATAGGGTGCGCACAACGGACAAAACTATTAGTTGAACTGGTCGCGGTACTGGATTGGGGTCAGGCCGAGCTTTTCACTGAACAGGAAACGCATGTGCCGCACGCTGCCGAAGCCGTAATGCCATGTGGATAGCCGTCTGCTTTTGCTTTTAACGCCAAAGACTTTCAGACATTTACCACTTGGACGTAGGACTTTTCCCAAAAGCAATTAAGCAGTCCAAATAGCTGAGGCACCGAGAGCTTCACCGAGGGTATTCTCACCTAATAAAAATCGTGCAGACGCCAACTTTTTTTACAATTCAACTGTGTGTTATCGCATACCAAACAACCATACACCTTATCGAAACCCAGTCATTCCCGATCCGGCGAATCAGCCCAGTGCTCACCTCAAAATAAACTTTGAGCGCCAGTTCAAAACAATAAAAAAATGAAACCTTAAGGAAAATACCAACAAGGATTAAACAATGAAAATCGGACATCTAAATTGGTTAGTTAAGCCCGTGGGCTACCAATCGATAACAAAGCGCTGCCCTAACTGCGAAATTAGAAAATTATTTTATCCTTCAGGTTGCTTTCGCGTCAACGCACAGAAAAAGACGCTTGACGTATGGAATATCTACAAGTGCGAAAAATGTGACTATACGTGGAACATCGATATATTCTCCCGCATCAACACCAACAAACTCAATTCAGAACTGCACGAGCACTTCCTGCATAACAACCTCGATCAAGTTCGACGTTGCGCTTATGACTACTCTACCTTGAAGAAAAACAACGCCAAACTCGGTCCCACTCCGGAATTTTATCTTGAGGGCCCGGATCCCTATGCACTTAATAATGGAGCTACCGTCCGCATTGAAGTCCTTTTCGAGCACCCTATACCGGTACGTCTGATCAATTTGCTGACACGTAAGCTTTCGCTTTCCCGTAGTGAGGTGTTAAAGCTTCTAGAGCACAAAGTGCTGTTGGATATTACCTTGGACGAATTGAATAAAAAAATCAAACGACCGTTCTCATTTCTTCTAGATTTTAAGCGACTGATTGATCTTCACCCGCCAGCTTCAGATTCCTGACACACTCTTTAAACAGGCAAAGATTTAACAGAACGAGTAAAGTTGAAGCGAACCAGCACCGCAACTATCAATAGCAAGACAATAGTCGTTCCCATTACCGAAAACACGGCATTATCGAAAGCCAGTCGTGCATTCATGACCAGCGAATCACCAACCGCACCCGGCAACTGTTCGGCCATCAGTATCGCGCTATCGATACCATCTCGGGCCAGTTCTGCATCAATGGAGCTTTCAGGAATAAATAATGTTCGACTGTAAACAACCGACATCAAGCTGCCCATGATTGCAATACCCAACCCCCCTCCCAATTCATATGATATTTCTTCGATTGAGGCTGCCATTCCGGCACGCTCGGGCGGTGCGGCGGACATAATCGTATTTGATGCAGCCGTCATACTGGCTCCAACACAAGCCCCTAGCAGAAATAAACAAGATACTTGCAGGTACATGGAGTAGGAGAAGCTGAACATGAACAGGGCAATGCCCGCAGCGTACACAGTCAGCACACACGACAGAAAACGGTCGCTCCTGAAGCGCGGCAGAAGCCAACCACACAACGGACTGCCAACAATGGCGCCTAAAGACAAAGGCAAGAAGTAAAGCCCGGTCTGCAACGGAGAAAGCTCCAGAACCAGTTGCAATCGTTGACTAAGGACCAGGTTGATACCCATCAGACACCCGGCTACCACCAACCCGGCCAGAACCGCAGAGGAAAACGCAGGGTTACGAAAAACCTGCATATCAACCAATGGAAATTCGCTGTTGCGTTGGCGACGGGCGAACAGCAGGGCAAAGGAAATGCAGATCAGCAATGCCAGAATGACATCCGCATAGGAAGGCATCTGCTTGGCAAATTCCTTGATCGCATACGCGAGACTTATCAACACCACCGTGATTTGTAATGAAGCAACCAAGTCCCAAGGTTGAGCAGAATCGTTCTTGATATTTTTGATCAGCAATCCCGACAACAAACATGCTACCAACACAATCGGAACGTTGATCAGAAACACCGAGCCCCACCAGAAGTACTCAAGCAGTGCCCCGCCCATCAAAGGACCAGCAGCAGCACCTCCGGAGGCAACTGCTGCCCAAATGCCAATGGCAATAGAGCGTTCATCTTCATCTTCAAAAGACAAACTGATGATTGCAAGTGTCGCCGGCATCATGGCTGCCGCCCCGACACCCAAAAGTCCACGAGCAAGAATCAAAACAGCGGAAGTTGGTGAGAATGCCGCCAGTAGTGACGCCGCGCCGAAAATGAGCAGGCCAATGATAAAGATTCGTTTGTGCCCGATCCGATCCCCAAGCGTGCCAGCCCCTAACAAAAGGCCTGCAACCACCAATGGATACATATTTACGATCCAAAGCTTTTCTGAGGTAGAAGCCCGCAGCTCATGGGTTAAAGTGGGCAGCGCGATATATAAAACCGTCATATCAATCGCCACCAGAAGAAGTGCAATCGAAACAACAGCCAATACAAGCCATCTATATTTATCTACATGCATCTTCGCCCCCACCTAACTTGCTACTTTTAGTGCTTGCGGTAATAACAGCGGCCTCACAACCCCAACAACCTAACCACAAGCCCGATACACAATCAACAGGCACAACGCAAAACTCGAGCAAGAAAGTCAAAAGAAGAACACGCTGTAGGAATTATCTCTGCACTTCCACAAACACCTCACATGAAACACATTTCCTTTCGACTTTACACACAACTTCTTTCAGAACATGCGCCTGCCCCTCAGGATAAGACCCATCGAAAAAGGAGAAGATCAGTAGATATTACGGATCAGGAAATCCGTCTATTAGTGTTCGAAAATTGTAACGGCCAGAGGACACTAGCTGAACTGCTCACGGTACTGGATCGGGGTCAGGCCGAGCTTTTCACTGAACAGGAAACGCATGTGCCGCACGCTGCCGAAGCCACTTTTGAACGCCACGGTCTTGAGCGGCAGGTCAGCGGTTTCCAGCAGGTTCCTGGCGCGGTCGATGCGGGCGCTTTGCAGGAACTCCATGGGGGTCATGTTCACTTCCCGGGCGAAGACCCTGGCGAAGTGGCGCGGGCTCATGTTGGCCAGGCTCGCCATGCGTTCGATGCTGAAGGCTTCGTCCAAGTGTTCGAGCACATGGTTCTGCACCCGGGTGATCGGCGTTTCATGGGGGGCCACCGCCGCCATCAACGGGCTGAACTGCGCCTGGCCGCCCTGGCGTTTCATGACCACCAACAACACCTTGGCCACGTCCTGGGCGACTTTCTTGCCATGGTCGGCGGCGACCACGGCCAGCGCCAGGTCAATGCCGGCAGTGACGCCGCCGGAGGTGATGAGGTTGCGGTCCTGGACGTAGATCTGGTCGGTTTCGACCGTCGCCTTGGGGAAAGCCTTGATCATCCGTTCGGTGTAGTGCCAGTGGGTGGTCACGCGATAGCCGTCGAGCAAACCGGCGTGCCCCAGCACGAACGCCCCGGTGCAGATCGAGCCAAAGGTCTGCGATCGACTGACATTGCGCTTGAGCCACTCGAGCAAGGGCGGATGTTTTTCGTTGTAGGCACCGGGGCCGCCTGGCACCAGCAGCAGATCAAAGCCGTCGCAGGCCTGCTCGACCGGCATGTCCGCCTGCACCCTCACGCCATTGGACGCCCGCAGTGCGCCGGGCTCGGTGCCAAGGGTCGTCAGCACATAGTGGTCGTCGGGCTTGAGATAACGATTGGCGATGGAAAACACCTCCATCGGCCCGGCCATGTCGAGCAGGAGAAAGTCGGGGAACAGCACCATTGCCACGGTTTTCATGGGTTCAATCACTGAAATCAAGGAAGGTCTTTGTGCCGAACACCGAACCTGTGGGAGCGGGCTTGCTCGCGAAGGCGGTGTGTCAGTCACCAAATTTGTTGAATGTAACACCGCATTCGCGAGCAAGCCCGCTCCCACAGGGGTACTGCGTCCGTAGGTACACAGCTGTCAACCTGAAAGAGACAGTATTTCAGTTTTCATCTACTTATTGCACCAATGGATTAACATTAACCTTCTCCTCACTCGGACGAATCAACGTCCCAAAAGGAGATTTCATCATGCTGACCCTACGCAAAGCATCGGATCGTGGCCTGGCCAATCACGGCTGGCTGAAGTCGTTCCATACCTTTTCCTTCGCCAGCTATCGCAACCCGAAAGAACAGGGTTTTTCCGATCTGCTGGTGATCAACGATGACCGCGTGGCTGCCGGCAAAGGCTTCGGCCAGCACCCGCACCGCGACATGGAGATTTTCTCCTATGTGCTCGAAGGCGCGCTGGAACACAAGGACACCCTGGGCACCGGCTCGGTGATCCGTCCCGGCGATGTGCAGTTGATGAGCGCCGGCAGTGGCGTGGCGCACAGCGAGTACAACCACTCGGATTCGCGGCCCGTGCACTTTCTGCAAATCTGGATCGTGCCGGACGTTAGCGGTGCCAAGCCACGCTATCAGCAGGAGCATTTCAGCACCCAGAAGAAACGCGGTCGCCTGCAATTGATCATCTCCCCCGACGGCGCCCAGGGTTCACTGACGGTGCGCCAGGATGCGCGGGTGTATGCCGGCCTGATCGATGGCAAGGAAAGTGCCACTGTGGAACTGACTGCCAATCGTTATGCCTATGTCCATGTGGCTCGTGGTCGCGTTGAGCTGAACGGTGTAGCACTGCAGGAAGGCGACGGCGTGCGGGTTCGCGAGGAACAGTTGCTGAGCTTGAGCAATGGGGTGGATGCCGAGGTGCTGGTGTTCGATCTGCGTGCGAATGAGTTGCCAGAAATGCCATAACCCTGTGTGCGAGCCTGCTCGCGAAGAACGGAAGGACAACGCGGTTTTCCAGGGAGCACGCGTTATCGTTAACGTCCATCGCGAGCAGGCTCGCTCCCACAAAAGGCTTCGACAATTTCCTCAATCACCACCCGGACCCTCGCCGTATGCCGAAGGTCCGCGTGGGTCACCAGCCACACGTCATAGGGCAACGGCCGAGTACGCTCCGGCCACAGCCGGACCAGTCCATCCCTCTCCCCCACGTACACCGGAATTTCCCCGATCCCGATCCCCTCGGCAATGGATCGCCGCACCAGCAGGCTGGAACTCAGGCTTGCAACAATCCGCCCGCGCCCCACAGGTTCACTGACCAGGGTCATGTCCTTGCCGCTCTGCAGATACGGCTGATACACCACCAGATCATGCCCCTCGAACGCCGATCCCGGCTCGGGCACACCGTGGGCATTGACATAGGCTTGCGAGGCGAATAGGCCCACCGGCCAACGGGCGATTCGCCGCGCGATGAGGTCCGGGTTGTCCGGCCGGGTATTACGCACGGCGATGTCGGCTTCGCGTTTGGCCAGGCTGAGGATTTGCGTCGAGGCGTCCAGTTGCACCCGCACGTCGGGGTGACGTTGATGCAGTCGAGCGACGGCCGGGATCAGGAAGTCGATGGCCATGGAGTCGGTGGTAGTGACCCGCACGGTGCCCGTCAGCCGGTCGTCGAGGCCCTGGATGCGGCGCTCCAGTTCCAGCGCCGAGTGCTCCATTTTCTCGATGGCGCGCATCGCCGCTTCGCCGACCGCGGTCAACGCATAACCTTCGGAGGTACGCAGGAACAGCGTCGCTCCCAATGACTTTTCCAGCGACGTGATGCGCCGGCCCACCGTAGCCTGGTCGACACCCAATACTCGCGCGGCGCCACGCAGCGTGGATTCGCGGCAGACCGCGAGAAATACCCGTGCGTCATCCCAGTTCATGGAGCTCTCCATCTGATGCATTTGCGCATCACGATAACGCGAAATCGCTGCGCTGGTGCATCACTAAACCTGGTTAAGCTGATCACCAGTGAAAAACTTGCAGGAGAGCACCCATGCTCAGCCCCCTGAACACCCCACGCAACGCATTCTGGCTACCGATTTTTGCCGGCCTGTGCGCCAGCCTGGTCAGCATTGGCCTGGCGCGCTTTGCCTATACGCCGTTGATTCCCTCGCTGATCCAGGCCCATTGGTTTTCCGCCAGCGACGTGGTGTACCTCGGCGCCGCCAACCTGGTGGGCTACCTGATCGGTGCACTGATCGGCCACCCGTTGGCGCGTCACACATCCAACAAAACTGCGCTGCGGCTGATGATGCTGGCGGTCACCCTGTCGTTCTTCGCCTGTGCCTTTCCCTTGTCGGTGAGCTGGTTTTTCGGCTGGCGTTTGCTCTCGGGCGTCGCCGGTGGCGCGATCATGGTGCTGGTGGCGTCGACGGTGTTGCCGCATGTGCCGGCCTCGCGCAAAGGGCTGGCCAGTGGCGCGATCTTTCTCGGCATCGGGCTGGGCATTGCCGGGTCGGGGACGATCGTCCCGCCGCTGCTGAGCTTGGGCCTGCAGCAAACCTGGTTGGGACTCGGCTTGCTGGCACTGATATTGACTGCTATCAGCTGGTTTGGCTGGCCGTCGGCTGCGCCCCAGGCAACGATGACAGCGACGGCCGATGCCGTGTCGACCCGCACCCAGCCGGCCGTCTACCTGCTGTTTGCCCAATACGCACTCATGGCGGCGGGGCTGGTGCCAGCCATGGTATTCCTGGTGGACTACGTGGCCCGCGGCCTCGGTGCCGGGCCACAGGTCGGGGCGCTTATCTGGGTGATGTACGGCCTCGGCGCGATTGTCGGGCCGGTGAGCTATGGTTTTCTCGCGGATCAACTGGGGGCGAAGCCGAGTATTCGTCTGGTGCTGGTGGTGCAGGCGATTGCCGTGGCGCTGCTGTCGATCTCCAGCTCTTTCGCGGCATTGGCGCTGCTGGCAGTGATCCTCGGTTCGTTCCCTCCGGGCATCGTGCCGCTGGCACTGGCGCGGGTTCACGAATTGGTCCCCGGGCATCATCAGCAACAGGTGGTGTGGAGTCGCGCCACCGTATCGTTTGCCACCTTCCAGGCCATTTCCGGGTTCGCTTATTCCGCCCTGTTCAATGCCAGCGGCGGCCATCATGGGCTGATGTTCGTGATTGCTGCCGGGGCGATTGTTTTGGCGTTGTTGCTGGAGTTGGCGGTGCGTTTATCGAGTCGGCCTGACTCTCTTGTTCAGGTCAGTTGCCCATGAAGATCAAAAGATCGCAGCCTGCGGCAGCTCTTACAAGGGGCCTGCATTCCCATGTAGGAGCTGCCAAAGGCTGCGATCTTTTGATTCTCCGCGCGAAAGCGCGGTCTCATTTAACGGACACTTTGCCCACAGGTATATGAAATGAATTTGCCCAAAGACATGACCCTGATCGAAATCACCCAACCCGGTGGCCCTGAAGTCCTGCAACCGCGCCAGGTGCCCTTGCCCACTGCAGGCGTCGGTGAAGTGCTGATCCGCGTGCATGCTGCCGGGGTCAATCGCCCCGACGTTCTTCAACGTGCCGGCAAGTACCCGATGAAACCCGGCATGAACCCAAACCCAGGTTTGGAAGTGGCCGGCGAAGTGGTCGCCGTTGGCGCAGATGTCAGCGAGTTTATCGTCGGCGACAAGGTCTGTGCGCTGACCAATGGCGGCGGTTATGCGCAGTATTGCGCGGTCCCGGCCAGCCAGGCGCTGCCGATCCCCGAAGGCATGGACTGGGTGCAAGCGGCGGCGGTCCCGGAAACCTTCTTCACGGTGTGGGCCAATCTGTTCGACATGGGCGGCGCCAGCAAAGGCCAGCGCGCGCTGATTCACGGTGGCACCAGTGGCATCGGCACCACCGCCTTGATGTTATGCCGCGAGTTCGGCGTCAAGGCATTTGCCACGGCGGGCAGTGAGGAGAAATGTGTGGCGATCCGCCAATTGGGCGCCGAAGCGATCAACTATCGCGATCAGGACTTCGTCCAGGTCATCCAGGAAAAAACCGCCGGCAAGGGCGTCAATGTCATCCTCGACATCATGGGCGCTTCGTACCTGAACCAGAATATCGCGGCATTGGGAATGGAAGGTCGACTGGTGATGCTGGGTTTCCTCGGCGGTGCCGTCGGCAAGGATGTCGACCTGCTGGCGATCATGAGCAAGCGCGCGACAGTCACCGGCTCGCTGCTGCGCCCGCGTACCCGGGAAGAAAAAGCCTCGATTGCCGAACAATTGCGCGAATACGTATGGCCGGTGCTGGCGGCCGGGCGTTGCCTGCCGATGATCGACAAGGTGTATGCGCTCACCGAGGCCTCCCAGGCCCATGCGCGAATGGAAGCTGGCGATCACATCGGCAAAATCGTGCTGCGCGTCGACTGAATTTGTGCAACACCCTAAATCCCTGTGGGAGCAAGCCCCCTCCCACAAGGGTGAACGACCGTCGCATTTTTCCCCACCCCTCGCGCGCATCTGTTAAAACGCGGTCTTCATGTCCCTACCGGTGAACCACCCAATGCCCTCAGCCCTGCTCACCCGTCTACGCCTGCGCTGGCTGCCGCTGCTGTGCATGGCCGCGCTGGTCGTCGGCTTGCCCGTGGGTTGCGGCGCACTCAAGTACAAAGAGCGAGTTGCTGTTCCGCATCGAGCCGGGCACGGCCGGCTGGTATCGCGGCCTGCCGCAGGATGTGCAGGAATTCGACATCAAGCCTGCCAGTTTCAAGGCCGGGCAAAACCTGCATGCCTGGTGGTGGCCGGCCGCGCGCCGTGACGCGCCGTCGATCCTCTACCTGCATGGCGTACGCTGGAACCTGACCGGCCAGGCCTTTCGCATCGAGCAGTTGCGCGCCATGGGCTATTCGGTGCTGGCGATCGACTACCGCGGCTTTGGCCAGAGCAAGGGTGACTTGCCGTCGGAGGCCAGCGTTTACGAAGATGCCCGCGCTGCCTGGGATCGTTTCAGCACGATGCAACCGGACCCCGGCAAGCGCCTGATCTACGGCCACTCCCTGGGTGGCGCGGTGGCCATCGACCTGGCCGCAGACTTGGCCGCGCAAGCGAAAAAGCAGCATGGCGCCGTTCCGGTGCGCGGCCTGGTGATCGAATCTACCTTCACTTCCCTGGGCGATGCCGTGGCGGAAGTGGCCGACAACAACCTGCCGGTGAACTGGCTGCCGGTGCGCTGGTTGCTGTCGCAGAAGTTCGACTCCATCGACAAGATCGTCGACATTCACATGCCGTTGCTGGTGGTCCATGGCCTGGCCGACCGGTTCATGCCTTCGAGGTTCAGTGAGCAACTGTTCAATGCCGCCAACGAACCCAAGCGTCTGTTGCTGATCCCCGGCGGCACCCACAACAACAGCATGAGCCTGGGCGGCAGCCAGTATCGTCAGGCGCTGGAAGGCTTGATGAAGGCCAAACCGCAGATCGCCGGGCCGATGGTCTCGCGTAACGCCCAGGACTCCTGAGGGTTATCGATAGCCCCGTGCCTGCAGGTCGAACAGCTGCGCATAACGCCCGCCCGCCGTGACCAGCGTGTCGTGATCGCCACGTTCCAGAATCGAGCCCTGATCCAGCACGATGATGTGATCGGCGTTGCGCACGCTGGAAAAACGGTGGGAGATCAGCAGGGTCATGCGGCCCTGGGTGTGCTGGCTGAAATGCTCGAACACCGCCGCTTCCGCCGCCGGGTCGAGTGCCGAGGTCGGCTCGTCGAGGATCAGGATATCGGCATCGCGGCGCATGTAGGCGCGCGACAGCGCGATTTTCTGCCACTGCCCGCCCGACAGCTCCAGCCCACCGGCAAACCAGCGCCCCAGTTGCGTGGCGTAACCGCGATCGAGCCGCTCGATGAACGGCGCGGCCATGCCTTCGGCGGCGGCTTGCTGCCAGCGCTGCTCGTCCTGGAACGCCAGGGTGTCGCCCACACCGATGTTCTCGCCGACGGAAAACTGGTAGCGAATGTAGTCCTGGAAGATCACCCCGATGCGCCGGCGTAGCGCATTTTCCTCCCAAGCCTGCAAGTCGCTGCCGTCCAGCAGGATGCGTCCTTGATCGGGACGGTAGAGCCGGGTCAAGAGTTTGATCAGCGTGGTCTTGCCCGAACCGTTCTCGCCCACCAGCGCCACACTGTGCCCCGGTACCAGGTGCAGGTCGATACCCGCCAGCGCGTCGCGACTGGCACCCGGGTAACGAAAGCCGACGTTCTCGAACCGCAGGCCATCGCCAGGCACCGCGCCCACCGTGAGATGGCCCGTGGCCGCGACCACGGGCTCGGCCAGGTATTCATAGAGGCTCGACAGGTAGAGGCCATCCTCGTACAGGCCGCTGATGGCGCTCAGGCTGCTGCTCACTGCCGACTGTCCCTGCTTGAACAACACCAGGTACATGGTCATCTGGCCGAGGCTGATGTTGCCGTGCACGGCATCGACCACCACCCAGGCGTAGGCCAGGTAGAACGCCGCGGTGCCCAGCAGGCCGAGGACAAATCCCCAGCCATCGCGACGCAGGGTCAGCCGCCGGTCCTCGGCATAGAGCCTGGCAAAGGTGTCGCGGTAACGCTGTAACAGCAGCGGCGCGAAACCGAACAGCTTGACCTCCTTGATGTAGCCCTCATGGGACAGCAACGTCTCGATGTAGGTCTGCTGCCGGCTCTCCGGCGCACGGCGGGTAAACAGGCGAAAGGCATCGCCGGAAAAATGCGCCTCGGCAAAAAACACTGGCAACGCGCCGACCACCAGCAACACCAGCGCCCAGGGCGAAAAATGCACCAGCAACACCCCGAAGCTGATCAGCACGATCAGGTTCTGGATCAGCCCCAGCGACTTCATCACCAACGCCAACGGCCGGGTCGAGGCTTCGCGCCGAACCCGCACCAGCTTGTCGTAGAACTCGGAATTCTCGAACTGCACCAGCGATAACGTCTGGGCCTTTTCCAGAATCATCGTGTTGACCTTCTGCCCCAGCTGCACCCGCAACAGCGACTGCTGCACCGACAGCGCACGCTGGGCACCCGACAGCAAGGCCAGCACTCCCGCCTCCATCAGCACATAACGCACCACCGGCCACAAAGGCGCACTGCCTTGCTGCGCATGCAATTGCATGGCAAAGACAACGGCATCGACAATGCGCTGGCCCAGCCATGCCGCTAAAGCCGGAAGCACACCGGCAATGAGGGTCGCCACCACCAGCCCCAGAAACAATGCGCGCGAGGTGCCCCAGACCAGCAGCAAGGCACGACGGGACTGGTCGAGCAGCGAGGTGAATCGGGAAAGGAAAACTGACATAATGGAAAGGTTAGAAATCGCCTAATATTGAACATTCAGAATTGTTTAAGGTGGAGAAAAATATAGCTCAGCCTCGAATACACATAGTGTGATTACGACTTCCTCCAAGCGGTAAAAATATGCACCTTTCCAACACCAGTAGACCTCCCCTTTGATCGCTTCGGATAATCATATCTCACCGATACTCCAGGGGTCTCTGCAGCGAACAGCGCCGTCGCAATTGCAGCAGGTTTCGTTCCAAGGGGAGCTATTTCGAACGATGTATTGCTAGGCCTGTTATGGTACAACATTGAAATAATCTCATAACATGAGAATGGGTTATTGGCCCCAGCATATAGAACTTCATCTATTTGCTCATCTTGCAGAACCGTAGCGTTTTGCATTAATGCATGTGTCTCCCACTCCGTATTAAATGGAGGAATACCAAATACGACATTTATTTTTTTTGAAATTTCCGGCTCCGTATCCGCAATTAAATTTTGAAGCCTGGCGCCTTCAAAACCAACAAAAGCAGTAACACTACCTATATTGTTCGGATTTGTATGAAGATGAATGAAACCAGGAATCGGAAAACAATCAGCAGCATAGCCATCGCTCAACTTAAAATCATGCCGACTTTCCGACTTTGAGATTGAATTATATGTTAACGGCTCCGCATAAAGAAAATTGAATTTTATATCGCCAACGCCGCAACCAAGATAACTTTTAATAATTAAAAGCAAATCTGGAAAATCCAAAGTCGTCGCATCAAAAAGTATATTTTCAGCGGGAAAAGTTAGCGCAATTCGTTCAATCTGATTGGCCCGCCACTCCTCTTCCCCAATGATTATTTTATATTCATCCGGAACATACTTCACATCCAGAACTAGCTTACTAGAAGCTTTTGCAGCTAAAAGACAATGCGCCCCCCTATCATCAACAACCTCGCCAACAAAAGCGACGTCATATATGGGCTTTGAATAAGTGCCATCGTAACCTGCTGAAACCCAACTAAAGCTCATCATAGTTAAAACAACTTTAGGTTCATACCAGCATCTGTATCAGCTGGATCTTCCCACTTATCAACATAGCTTTTAAGCAAAGCTTTGAATTGCTCCCCCGACCCAACATACAATGTATTTACTTCACTAGCCGAAAGAGAAAGCTTACGCTTCTTTCTATAACTTATACCAAAATAAGGAGCAAATATGGGATTAGGGACATAGTCATTTTGCATGATATCGTAATCACTCTTATTTTTTGTATCAGATGTTTCGTACAAGACTGACCACATTAAGCCATCCTTGATTAATGACTCGACCTTTGGATCTAACGCGACGCGCTGACTATCATTAATTGAAAAATGATTTACTTCTGGTTCACTTTGCCCAGGACGGCGTTGAGACGATTCAAATATCGCGCCCAACCTCATAATCATACTATGCAGCTTCTTGCCATTAGTTCCAGCTCGCTCGACTTCGTCTAAGAGCTTAGTACTTACGGAGAATGCAGCAGAAGCTTGAGTTTTTGGACTCACAACTAAATCGGTAGAATCCGATATTTCTCCATTCGCACTCGCCTCAAGTAGAGCTTTATGACAGAGCTCTTGAAAATATCTCAAGTTTGGATTAGACAACCCACAAAACCTACCAAATCCGGCATATAACAAACAATCTTTTTGCGGAAGACCTTTATAAAGGAAGAGCAAAGATCCAAAAAGCGTATTTTCGACCCAGCCGCCGGATTTGGTAAAAGAATCTCTTCCTTTAACACCCTTCAACTTAGACTCATTAAGCTCAGCAATTACAACATCGGTCGAAGTAGAGTCTCGACTTAATATGCTAGCTGCAACCACCGAAACTTCCGGATCAACCCCGTCAAAAAACAATGAAACCGGCACATCGAGCGCACCTCTTTTAACCAAAGCTTTTTTTATAGTAGAACTTAATCTTCTACGCAATGCTTCATCAGCAACCGCAAGCGTTGCAATTTCTTTTACAGTTAGCTGCGGCAGTATCCTACGTGCCTTTTCCAGCACTGCAGTTCTATAACCCCGCGTACTCCGCTCTCCAATGTAATCCGGATCAAACAAAAACTCTTTATTAAAATGCTCCAGCTCAAGTTCATAACCTTCATTTTTCAAACGCAGCAACATGAGCTCGGCAGCAAGCAAATCAAAGTTACTATCATTTGAGGCGAGCTCAACCTCTATGTTTATTGTTCTGTAGTCATGTGGTTCAATTAACTGCTCATTAGTGCTAGTAAGAAATTCAGAAATCGCGTGAGAGCGGACAGAGAAATTTATGCAATACTGACTATCTGGCTGCTTTACATAGTCATTTATTATGAGCTGCTGACTGAGCTGTAAATTTTCGAATTCATCCACAAAAACTCTAAAGAACGAATCGTTTAGCCGCGCATCTGCAGAAGACACAGCCTTCACAAAACTCTTAAGAATTGGTTTGAAATTAAACATTACAGGACGATCTAAACTTGGGTTCTGTACCCACAATTCAAATTCAGCCAGCTTCTCATCTACAAACGACTCTACATCTAAAAAAGTTTCAATATTGCTCCCCAGATAACGTTTCGCTGAAACGGGTATCTCGATTGATCGAACATCTAAAGAGCCGGACGCTAAAGGAGCCTTGGAAATACTATCTAAGCTCCTGACAAACTCCCCTAAAACCGACAAAGAAAAATAATATGAGAAAGCGATATCTGCGTCATCAGCCAACCACGAACCAGTAATCAACTTACAAAATCGAATATCAGGCTTCCAGTAAAGACCTATAAACTTTAATGATTGATCAAGGATGCATTTTCTATTGGGACTAAAAACACTTGAATGGCATAGGTAACGCATGAGCATTGTTTTACCACACCCCCTCCCCCCTTCAATTTTGACGGCTTTTTTTTCTTTAAATATACTTAATGATGAAAAGAAATGAGGGACGATAAATTGCCCCCAGACATCATCTGGCAGCAACTCTGCGCGATTTTTAAGAAACGCATCAGCTATATTCTTTTCCATAATTCAACCCCTATTAATAAGTGGGCACCACGTTCCCTGAGAAGACCAATATGCCTTAAGAGTGTTATTTGGAATAGTTCGAGAGAACGAAATTGTAAGATCCAAATCAAACTTTTTGCGCTTGTAACTTACACCTTTATTTCTTAGTATATCCCTATAAAAATCTATTACATCCTCAGCTACATTATAACCGTCTCTAGACCACAAGCCAGTGCTAGCAGAAGAATAAAAAAACCCATGCGACGAGCTTAATACCTCAGCACAATCAAACAAAACATATGGGAAATCTTCTGCTATTTTTCGAACACCATCTTCATGAGCCATAAAAGAAAGCAAAATTACATTTCGGTCTTTCGACCATGACTCTACATTATAATAATTAAAGAATTTTTCAGCTTGCCTGCCAGTTCCTACAAAATCGTCTACTAACACTAGCCACTTCACATGAGCGGGCATGTTCAAAACATCTTGCGGTCGAATTGTTATGTTTTTATTTATCAGTCCATCCTGTCTAAAATCCCGAACCAAGACAGCGCCACTTTTACCTGGGGTAGCTTCGAAATCTCCATCTACCGCAACAAAGCGTAGCGGTAAATCTTCGCCACCTTCTTTAATACCTTTCAGAAAATCAACCATACAACTTTGCGGAATATATCCCGAACATTGAAGCTTAGCCGCCAACTGCATCTCCAGCATATGACGCCGCATACTTCTCAACATATCCGGCGATCTATAAATCAGAGCATCCAACAAATGAGCAGCCAAATAGCACCCTCGATCTCCTTCGAAGTTATTTAGCCATCCCTGCAACTCATATTTCTTAATTCCATTTAACACTCCCCGCCTAATCAAAAGCTCAATTTTTTGTCTAGTATCAACAAAAAACCGTTCTTTACCAGGAGGTATTTCGAATGACATAATTATGCTCCCTGCTTTCCACCACTTTTAATGCTTGAGGCTAGCAACCCTCCCCAATAATGATAACAACACCGTACTTGCTGAATAACTCAAATCTTACCAAGAGGCACATTGAATTCGGATAATTGCTTCATAGATATTTGTGACGCAGCAACACCGTAACTTAAATCAGCCAGGCTTGATTGCGCCGAGTCAGACACAAGATATCTGAATAGCTTATCACCTTGATAGCCTTTAGCTCGAACCCTAAACAAACAGTCACTTACAACTGCATATCCAGATTGAACATATGCCACTTTATTGAAAAAACCCCGTCCAACTCTCGCCATCAATATATCACCGGGACCAGCGATAAGAAACTTTGGCAGCTCCAAGTCTAACAGATCCTTTTTCCCAGGCAACATCAATGCATCGTTAAAGCCTTTGATATTCGTCGTATGGACAGTCGCACATTCCAACCTCGAAATATCAACAGAAGAGTGCTTACCTCTTTTAATCTCCGCTACATCTATCATTTTAGCGGACAGTTTTGTGTCAGCCTGACTGTTCAATCGACGCCAATGATACGAATAATCAAGACGTTCAACACCTAAACAGGGTGAAATTTTTATAGTAGGTGAAAGCGATCCATCACCTTGCACACAACTTAATTCCACATAATCACGACCGCACTTACTCACCGACTTATTTAGTATTAAAATATGAGTCTTTGCTTCTGTTCGCTTAAATATATTTCTTGGCAGCTGAATTATTTTTTTAACAAAATGTTCTTTAACAAGAAACTCTCTGAAACCAGAGAATTTTTCGGCGGTAAATATGCCATCAGGCAGGATCACGCCTGCTTCGCCTCCTGTCTTCAACATCCGCAACATTTGCGCTAAAAAAATAACTTCAGCGGAGCAAATTTTAGAGATTGATGAATATTTACAGAGACCAATTTGATCTGCGACTTCCTGAAACTCATCTCTCCAATTCGGTTTAAGATATGGTGGATTACACACAGCCAAATCTATGGAGCCCTCTTGCACACCTAACGCTCTTGGCAAATCAAACTGTAAAGCATCCCCTACTACGTGATGCTGATTTTCGTGCCTATGAAAAGCGTCTGGAGATCTATGTTCAATATCTAGCGAGAATATTTTTGCATCATTCCAGCGCCGTGACGCTGCGAACGAAAGACTTCCGAGGCCACACCCGAGATCCAAGATGTTTTGTGCTTCAGTAGTATCCATTTGAGAGATAAGAAATTCACTTATACCATTATCGGTATAATAACGCCCTAAGTTATCTCTAGATGTAAATGGTGCAATTGTCATTCTAGTTACATATCTCTGTATATAGGAAACATCCAAAAACTATAGACATCCAAATCCCTGTCCTTTTCCACCATCTGCGTAACACATTAAAGACTATTCTGCCAAGATCGCGGCAAGCAGTTTTTTCACAAGAACTGCGAATGCCATCGCTGACGAATCATCCCATATCTCTCCCATAATCTTTAGTTTTTTTCCCCCTGAAACCGCGCCCGATACCTCCCCGGACTCTCCCCCGTCCACTTCTTGAACGCCCGGTGAAATGCGCTCGGCTCCTGGAAACCCAGTTGTTCGGCGATGTCGCCGATACTCGCCTGGCTCTCACGCAACTGTTCGAACGCCACCCCACGGCGTACTTCGTCCTTGATCTCCTGATAGGAGCAGCCCTCGCGCTCGAGTTTGCGGCGGAAGGTACTGGGGCTCAGGTGTTGCTCGAGGGCAAAGGCCTGCAGGGTCGGCCACTCGCTGTAATGGCTGTTGCGCAAGCGCTGGTGCACCTGTGACGCCAGGCCGTGCTGGTTGCGAAAGCGGATCACCAGCCATTGTGGCGCGGTGCGCAGGAACACTTTGAGCGACGCCAGGTCCTGGACCACCGGCAGGCGCAGGTAGTGACTGGCGAACTCGATTTCGGTGCGCTCGGCGCCGAAGGTCAGGTTCGGCCCCCAGAGCAAACGGTCATCGCTGAGCGACAGGCGCCCGTGGCGAAAGTCCGCGCGGTCGATCGGGATGCGTCGTCCACCCAGCCAGCACATAAGGCTGATCATCAACACCAGGAAGGTCTCTTCGCCGAAACGGCTGACGTCTTCGTTGGCGCCCTGGCTTTGCAGGCTGATGACCGCTCGTTTGCCGCGCACGGTCAGGGTGCCGCGAAAATCACGCAGGAACAGGCCGAAGTTGACCAGGCACTGGCGCATGGCCTTGTGCAGATCGGGCTCCTGGATCAATGCCCGGCAAATCAGGGCGAAGCTGCCCGGCGGCATGCCGTGGGAGTCGAGGCCGAAGAATTCGTCGTCGAGCTCGCGGATCTGGATCAGCCACAGCGCTGCAAACGCGCTGGCTGGTACCCGCGACGTGGGTTGCGCAATCACCGCCGGGTCGATGCCGGCCTGTTCGAGCACAGCCCGAACACGCTGCGGATCGTCCCCCAGCCCCTGGATCATTGCCTGCACGAAGTAGGCGGCCACCGAGTCCTTTTCCCGCATGCGAACGCTTCGCTCCCCATCACCCGAAATGGCAAAAAACATCAGTGCCGTTGAACAGTTTCGGCATAGGACAACCACCCTGCCGGCTCTAGACTCGCGGCAATAGTACGCTTTCGGCCATACAGGCGGCCAAGGTATCGCAGGGTTTATCGAAAGGACGGCAACATGAATCTGCAAAACATTGGCGTGATCGGCGCCGGCACTATGGGCAACGGCATCGCGCAGGTCTGCGCCCTGGCCGGTTTCAACGTGACCCTGGTGGACATCAGCGAGGGTGCCTTGCAAAAAGCCCTCGCCACCGTCGGCAAGAACCTTGACCGCCAGGTCGCCAAGGAAACCCTGAGCGCCGAGCAGAAAAACGCCGCCCTCGACAAAATCCGCACCAGCACCGATTACAGCAACCTGCGCGACGCGCAACTGGTGATCGAAGCCGCCACCGAGAACCTCGAACTGAAACTGCGGTTGCTGCAACAGGTTGCCGCACAGGTCGGCGCCGAGTGCGTGATCGCCTCCAACACGTCGTCGCTGTCGATCACCCAGCTCGCGGCCAGTGTCAGCCAGCCTGAACGCTTCATCGGCCTGCACTTCTTCAACCCGGTGCCGGTGATGGGCCTGATCGAAGTCATTCGCGGCCTGCAAACCAGCGATGCCACCCATGCCCTGGCGCTGGACATGGCGACCCGACTGGGCAAGACCGCGATCACCGCCGGCAACCGCCCGGGGTTCGTGGTCAACCGGATCCTGGTGCCGATGATCAACGAAGCGATCCTGGTGTTCCAGGAAGGCCTGGCCAGTGCCGAAGACATCGACGCCGGCATGCGTCTGGGCTGCAACCAGCCTATCGGCCCCCTGGCCCTCGCGGACCTGATCGGCCTGGATACGCTGCTGGCGATCATGGAGGCCTTCCACGACGGCTTCAACGACAGCAAATACCGCCCGGCGCCATTGCTCAAGGAAATGGTCGCCGCCGGTTACCTGGGACGCAAGACGGGGCGCGGCTTCCATGCCTATGCCTGAGCGTTGTTCGCGTTTCGCCGAATACCGGGACAAGGTGCTGGAGCTGTTCGCCAGCAAGGGTTTCGGTCAGGTCGGCATGCGCGAGCTCGCGACGTGCCTGGGGCTTTCCCCGGGCTCGTTGTATCACCATTACCCAAGCAAACAGCACCTGCTGCTGGACTTGATCGAAGAGTTCTACGAAGAGCTGCTGGCCACGCTGGGGCGTATCAAGCAAAAGGCGCCGGGTAAACGCGACCGCCTCAACAGCCTGATCCGCGCGCACCTGAACCTGCATCGCGACATGCCCTGGCATTTTCGCCTGGTGGAACGCGACAGCGGCTGCCTGAACGACGAGCAACAGGCACGGGTTCGACATTTGAGCGAGCAGTACCAACGCCAATTGATGGTGATACTCGGCGCCCGTTCGCGGTTCAGCGAATCGGGCCTGCTGGCGGCCGGTCATGCCATCGCCGCCTTGCTCAACAGCGCGCCCAGCTGGCTGGCGTCCCATGCGCTGGAAGAAGGCGAGCACAATGAACTGCTGGAGAACATGGTCGGTGGCGCCATCGAGCGCTTGCTGGCGCCGAAGCGCCCAAGCGAGGCTATAAGCCTGGCCCGGCCTATCGAGAATCCATCTAAAAAAACCCAGGCTCCCACCGCGATTTAGCGCTTTGCTTGCCCAGTCAATCTCATCGGAATTCGCGCTGGTACCCGGCGTCCAATCCGATGTGTATCTTCAATGACCGGGAGCAGCACCATGAAAATCAGTCCCTACCTTATCTTCAATGGCGATTGCCGCGCCGCCTTCACGTTTTACCAGCAATGCCTGCAAGCCCAGCTCGAGGCGATGATGACGTTCGGCGAAACACCCGCCGCCGAGCACGTCCCCAAGGAACATCACCACCTGATCATCCACACCTGCCTGAAGGTCGGTGACCAGATGCTCATGGCCTCGGACACCACCCCCGACCGTCCGACCCAGGGCATGAGCGGTTGCTCGATTTCCCTGAACGTCGACAGCATTGCCGAAGCCGAGCGGGTGTTCAACGCACTGGCAGAAGGCGGCAAAGTCGACATGCCACTGGAAGCCACGTTCTGGGCCGCACGCTTTGGCATGCTGGTCGACCGCTTTGGTGTGTCGTGGATGGTCAATTGCGAAAAGGATCAGTGACACTGTGAAGACCGGCTGTCTGGCAACTCCCGGGCCGTCTGCTACCGTCAACTTCTAACCCCTGTAGCAGCGGCCCTTCGGAGAAAACCCACCATGCAAGCCCATGACGCGTCATGGTCCACCCGTTTCAAACTGTCCTTGCTGGCGGGCGGGCTCACCGCCGCGCTGCTGGCACTCAGCGGTTGCGCGACAGTCGATGCCCAGACCACCGCCTACGTCGGCGTGGAACATCCCGCACCGACGCTGCCCAGCGAAGTCGTGGTGCTGCGCACCGAGCCCCTTCGCCCGCACGTTCGACTGGGCGAAATACTGATCGACGCCAGTGTCGACCCCGCCCCGCCGATTACCGAGGTTGAAGAAAAACTGAGGGACGAATCCGCCAAGCTTGGCGGCGATGCCGTGGTCGTGGTGTATGACCATATCCAGGCGGTCGGTGCCTATGTCAACGGGCCGCTATGGGCGCGCGACGTGCAGACCATCGAGGGGCGCAAACTCAAAGGGATCGTGATCAAGTACAAGTGAGGCGCGGGGATTTTTCGTCGAAAAATGCCGGTCGAGTAGCCTTCATCGGGCCTCGCCTGACAGGACACTGAATGAACCTTGTAGGAGCTGGCTTGCCAGCGAAGGCACCCGAACGACCAACGCAATACTCAAAGACGCCTTCGCCGGCAAGCCGGGCTCCTACAGTCCACCGCTACCCCCAATTGATGGGAGCCCCGTAGACACCGTCTTGAGCCTACACCAACCGCTCAATCTTCTGATGCTGCCACACCAGTTTGTAATACAGCGTCTGCAACGCCAGCATCCCCAGATACGCCACCGGAAACGCCATCCACACCCCTTGCAGCCCGAACCGCGCGTCCAGCAGATACGCCACCGGCAACTGCACGCCCACCACGCACACGATCGAGATCGCCACCGGCACCATCACCGTGCCGCTGGCGCGCATGATGCCGCCGATGATCGCCTGGAAGCCGAACACCAACAGGCTCCAGAGCATGATGTGCAGCAAGTGCTCGGCCATGCTGCGGGTCGCATCCTCGGTGAGGAACGAGCCCAGCAGCCAGTGCGACAGCAAATACCCCAACACCACCAGGCCGCCGGTCAGGCACACGTTGATCATCAACCCGGTCTTCAAGATCGGCCCGATGCGTTCGATGCGCCCTGCCCCGATCGCCTGCGCCCCAAGGATCGACGCCGTGATCGCGATCGACAGCGCCGGGAACTGCACGTAATTGACGATCTGCGTCACCGCGCCGTACGCCGCCGTCGCCTGGGAACCGTGCTGGTTCACCAGCGCCAGGATCACCAGCTCCGACAGCGACAACACCACCATCTGCAAGCCGGTGGGCAAGCCGATGCGCAGCACCTTGCCGAGGATCGCCCTGTCCAGCTTCATCGCCGCGAAAAATTCCCGGTCCGGCGCTAGCGGATGGCCCTTGCGAATCAGGCGCCACGCCAGCCACCCCATCGCCGCCAGGTTGCCCGCCAACCCGGCAAACGCCGCACTCTGGATCCCCATCGGCGGCAACCCCAGCCACCCGCGTATCAACGCCGGCGTCAACGCCAGGCCGATACAGGTCGACACCACCAGCGCCAGCAACGGCGACAACGTATCGCTCACCCCGCGCAGCAACTGCGTGAACAACACGAACACCAACAGCGTCGGCATGAACCACAACATCACATGGGCATACGCCACCGCATCGTCCAGCACATCCCCCGGCGTCCCCAACCCCACCAATGAAGACCGCGCAAACACACTCCCGACCACCGCCGCCACCAGCCCGATCAGCAATCCCAACAACAAGGTCGAGCCGGCAATGGCCTTCACCAGATGCGTCTCCCGCGCGCCCCAGGCCTGGCCAATCAACACACCCGCCCCCGCACCCAGGCCGATGACCAGGGCGATGAAGAAGAACACGATGGGGAACATGCCCGACACCGCCGCCAGGGCCTGGGTGCCGAGCATCTGGCCGATGTAGATGCTGTTGACCGTGCCGGACATCGACTGGAGGAAATTGGACAGGACCATGGGCGCGAGGAACAGCAGGTAGGTTTTCCAGAGGGCGCGTTGCGGTTGGGCTGGGGTTTGCATGGGGGTAGAGGTCCATCTCGACGGCGGGCGTGTTGATTGAGGATAGCTTCGGTGGCTGAAACCAAAGGGCGATGACCATCTCAGGTCTGTGTTTGGATTTCCAGTGAAGAGATGTGAAAGGTCTGAGATTTGATCAGCAAAGGTCCTACATAAAGCTCGGAAACCCTCACCTACCCTGCGGATGCCATGCGGCTTATAGTCAGTCCCGTCGCCCAAATGGCGATTCAGGTTTGGCGACCTGATCACAGAGAATGCGAAGGCTATCCGCTTCATTGCAGGTATCATCGCACCCGCAAAGCCGCTGTTATGGCGGCTGTGCGCGGGAGACCTTCGGGTCTGCCGGTTTTCTCTGTTGCCGGTTCGCCAACCTGCGCACAGCTGCCACCTGATCGTTTGGCGACGACTGAGTGACGGCTCTAAGCCAATCAAATAGAGAACTTCACTATGAATCGATACATGCCTCTTACCGGGATTGACCTGATTCCGGCTTCTCTGCTCATTGACACCCAAGCCCCCCTCGACGTCCTGCAAGCCATGGCGGATTACCGTATCCGCACCGTGACGCAAGTGCTGGAAAACATCGCCTTTCGTGCCGAAATTGGCTGCGACACGGTGGTGTTGTCCGACTTCTCAAAACTGCTGGCGATCCCATTACGCGATGGTTGCGATTTGATGGACGTGATTGGCCGACGCTTGCGTGCCCAAGCGGCGGAGTAAATGAAAAGGGCGCCCAAGGCGCCCGCTTCCTTGATCCGTCGACAAATGATCCTGGCCCATTTTTCTGAATGGCAACCAGCAACAGTCAATGAATCTTCCATTGGCAACGACCCAGCGAAACCCCTGATAACTACCCTGAAGCCTGGCACTGAATCTTGTCGCCCTTGCAGTCTCTCTTGCCCAACCTACCCGAACAGGGTACAAATCGCTCAAGTTGTACGACAACATAATAAAAAACTCCCACTCCACACCCGAGTTGTCCTATCACCCTTCGAGATCTGCCATGCCCCGCCCTACATTTGCGCAAACCGTACCGCCACCCTTCCCCCGCCATCTCGCCTTGATCATTCTTTTGTGCATGGGCTGCGCATTCGCCGGCAACCATGTGGCGGCGCGGGTCGCTTTTGATGATGGCGCGGGTGTGTTGCTGGCGATTTTGATGCGTTCTGGCGGGACCTTGCTGGTGCTGGCAAGCCTGGTGCTGTGGCAAAGACAAAGTTTGCGTCTGTCGGCAGTTGCATGGCGCTGGCAATTGCTGTTGGGCCTTCTGATTACCGCGCAGAGCCTGTGTCTGTATTCTGCCGTCGCACGGGTCCCGGTGGCGCTGGCGCTGCTGGTGGCGAACGTGTTTCCCATCCTGCTGGCGTTGCTCACCTGGGCGCTGGGTGGCCCGAGACCGACCGCACGCACCGCTACGTTGATGGGTTTGATTCTGGTGGGGTTGGTGTTTGTGCTGGATGTCCCCGGGCGCCTTTCGACCACGACCAGCGTCGGCCCGCAATGGCTGCTGGGCGTCGCGCTCGCGTTCTGCGCCGCCAGCGTGTTCGCCTGCGCGCTGTGGATCACCGACCACAAGTTGTCTCAGGTGCGTGGTTCGGTGCGCAGTCTGCTAACCATTTTCATCGTCTTCAGCAGCGTCAATCTGGCGGGACTGACGGGTGCCCTGCCTGGCGGACTAAACCTGCCCGCAACCTCGACCGGATGGCTGGCTCTGGCCACCTTGGTTGTGCTGTACGGCACCGGTTTTATCGTGCTGTTCATTTCAGTGCCTCGGCTGGACATGCCACGCAATGCACCGGTAATGAACATCGAGCCGTTGGCGACGTTGCTGATGGGCTGGATTGTGCTGGATCAAATGCTCAGCGCGGGGCAGATCCTGGGTGGGGTGATTGTGGTCACCGGCATCGTTTTGCTGACGTATCGCAAATCAGTTATCAAGGCTGACGCCGAAGCTGTGGTGTGAAATGCCTCGATGAACCGTTCGCTTCACTGCACCGCTTGCGCGATATTCCCACAGAAGAATATCGGTGCTGCCATCTCGCATTCGAGTGAAATGCAGCTGGCAACAGGCCCGCTGCGAAAGCTTCTGACACCTTGCGCACGATATGTCATTGGGTGCGCAAGGTCGTCTCAGCCTGCAACAGGGCCGCATCCGGCCCTGATGAATTACTGCTGGGTGCCGGGCAGCAGTTCAAAGGTAGGGGTAAAAGGCGTAATGGCGGCCATCAACCGTTCGAAGGGTTTGTGGTCGCCTTCGAAGGTAGCTTTTCCCGCCGCGACGAGTTGAGCAAAGCTGGTTTTCCTTGCCATCACGCCTTCAAGATCCGAGCGGTCAAGGGTGATGGTCAGGTCAGCCTTTTTCGCTTGCTGCCCCTTGATGGTGGTCAGCGTTGAATTGCTCAACTCAACCACAAACTGTTCACCGTTGTCGGGTGTCCTGAGATTCAGAACCAGGTGTTGATCCGCAACCTTGCTGCCGTCCAGGGCAATGCCGAGGTATTCCAGCCACAACTCGGTGCTCATCGCGCGGATCATGTCCGGCCCGGTGGGTTTCGGCGGCACTCCCTTGGGCATGCCATGGCGTAGTTCATACGCCGCCGCCAGGAAGCTGTTGCGCACGCCCGCACTTTCCTTCTGATAACCAACCTGCTCATAGACGTCCGCGAGCAAGTCCTTGGCCTGGGTGTTCTGGGGTTCGGCGTACACCAGCTTATTGAGAATTTCATAGGCTTCGCGGTATTTGCCCTGGTCGAACAGGGATTTGCCCTTGACCATGATTTTGTCCGCGCCCCCCATCATTTCCACGTACAGCGGTGCCGAATCTTTCGGAGACAACGGCATCAGTGTCGCCGGGTTGGCGTCCCAGTAACCCAGGTAGCGGTTTATCACGGCACGGCTGTTGTGCTCTTCGGAGCCGTGGTAGCTATGGGTCGCCCAGTTGTTTTTCAGGCTTTCGGGCAACTTGTAGACGTTTTGGATCTCGTTGATGGTGACGCCCTGGTTGGCGGCGTGCAGCACGGCATTGTTCAGGTTGGCATAGGCATCGCGTTGCGCGCGCATGACGTCCTGAATACGCTCATTGCCCCAGCGTGGCCAACTGTGGGAGGCGAACATGACATCGGCCTGTTGCCCGTAGCGATACAGGGCGTTGTTGATGTTTTTCGACCAGACCAGTGGATCACGGACCAGAGCACCGCGCAGGGTGTAGATGTTATGGATGGTGCCGACGATGTTTTCAGCTGCCCAGAATGCCTTGAACTGCGGGAACCAGGTGTTCATCTCTGCCGGCGCCTCGGTGCCGGGAGTGCTTTGAAACTCCATTTCCACACCGTCGATGGTCAGGGACTCGAAATCTTTCTCGATGTAGCGATTGGGTTCAATCAGGCCCATGTTGCCTAGCGAGGCATTTTTTCCGATAGCCATGTCGACATGGCCATAAGGGCTGTGCGGCAGCATCACGCCATACTGGAAAAAGGCGCGCCGGGTCATGGCGTTGCCGGCGTAGACGTTTTCAGCCACGGCATGCTCCATGAAACCGGTGGGGGCTATGAGCGGGATCTTGCCGCTGCGCACATCGGCTTCATCGACCAGACCGCGGACACCACCGAAATGGTCGGCATGGGAGTGAGAGATCACTATCGCCACGACCGGGCGCTTGCCGAGTTTTTCATTGATGAAATCCAGCGCAGCCTTGGCGGTTTCCTTCGACATCAGGGTGTCGAACACAATCCAGCCCGTATCGCCCTTGATGAATGTGATATTGGCCAGGTCAAACCCACGCACTTGGTAAATCTTTTCCGGAACGACCTCATACAGACCGAAGGCCATGTTGAGTACCGCCTGGCGCTGCAAGGACGGATTGATACTGTCGTAGTCCTTGCCCCCGAGCAGGAAGTCATAGCTGCCCATGTTCCAGGCGACATTTCCGGCTTCGGCCATGATCTTGTTGTAGGACGGTGCCGCGATGAAGCCTTTCCTGGCTTCTTCAAAATCACGGTTGTCCGCGAACGGAAGGGTCTTGCGTACAGCATTTTGCGCTTCGATCGTGTAGGACGAAGGCGCTTTACCCTTGCTGTCGAAGTGCGAATTTTGTGTCGCTGCCGGTTCAGGATTTGCGTCGTTTGCCACGGCAGCAAAGAGCATGGGGCTGATGCCGCTCCCAAGGGTGATTGCCAATGCCAGATGAAGGGTCTTGTTGTGCATGGGGGTTCCTGCGCCAGAGGGCCATGAGCGTCAATGGGGAAATTTGCGCTCGATTGTATTTATTGGGTACGCGTCACCTTGACCCGCCTGGCCATGAATAGCATATTCATTTCATTACGAAAAATTCCGTTTTAGCCATTTTCGATAACATAAAGGTTATGAGATGACACCGCGTCGATTACGTCAGTTTCTGGCATTGATTGAGCAGGCACACTTTGGTCGAGCGGCCAAAGCGTTGGGGGTTTCCCAGCCGGCGCTGAGCAAAAGCATCCAGTTGCTGGAGAGCGAACTGGGGGTCACGCTGTTTGATCGACGCTCAGACGGCGTCGTATTGACGGCGTTCGGTCAGTTGCTACGGGAAAAAAGCCAGCGCCTGTTAGTGGCCGAGGAGGATTTGCGCCGCGACATCACCCTGTTGGCGGGTGGCGATATCGGCGCGCTGAAAGTGGCCTTGGGTCCCTATCCGAGTGTCACCAGCGGATACGCCAGCATCGCGCGTTTGCATGCCCGACATCCGCAGATCAAGGTCACTGCCCATGTCGCCGGCTGGCGCGAAGTCGCTCATCAGGTCGCCACGGGTGCAGTGGACCTGGGGATCGCCGAAATCAGTACCTTGCAAGGCCGGGAAGAGTTCACCTGTGAGTTGCTGGGTGAGCATGTGGGCCGTCTGTTTTGTCGCCCCGGCCATCCCCTGCTATCGCAAAAACGTTCACCAACGCTGGCGCAAACACTCGACTACCCTTGGGTGGCCTCGCGCATTCCGCTGCGGTTGGCGACCCATTTGCTTCCGGCAACGTTGGGCTGTGCCGGCGCCTACGATCCCTTGACGGGTGATTTCGTACCGGCGATCGAAATAGACGTGCCCATGCAAATTGTCAAATTCGTCGAGAACAGCAATGCCCTTGCGTTAGGCAATCTATCGACTTTCGAGCAGGAAATCAGCGCAGGCGCAATCGTGCCGTTGCCCGCCCATGACCCTGCCCTGCGTACCCGTTATGGCTTCATTTACCTGAAAGAGCGCTCACTGCCACCCGCGGTAGAGATTTACATGCGGGAGGTGCGAGTTGTGGAAGCAGAAATTTGTCAGCGTGAGCGCATCCTGGCCCGGATGGGCAGCGAGTGAACTGAGTTATATATCCAGGAACGCAATGCGACATTATTGAGCTATACCCAATAGTCCCCCCAACGCACTTCTTCCATTATTGGAGGTTGGCAATGAAACCCTGTCTCTCCCTTTCAGCACTATTGATGACCGCAACGCTCTTGGGCTGCTCCAGCTCTTCACACCACCAGTCAATGAATCTTCCTTTGGCAGCGACCCAGCGAAACCCCGGTCACACCGCCACGACTACATTGACCGGCGAAGGCAATCAGACCAACTTTGACTTCTACCTGACCGGCGTTCCCAACGGCACCATCCTGCCGCCCCGCATCTACACCTTCATCAACAAAGGCAGTTGCCAGCAACCCGGGGCAGTCGCGTTCGCAATGAACGACAAGGTCAACACTGAACCCAATGCAGGCACCGGTGGATGGACGTTTTACAGGAGCGCGCCGATCGCCATGCCAGACCTGCTTTCCGGCAAGTACGCCGTTGTCGTGCGCACTTCACCCGAGGATGGCAGCGCCGATATTTTCTGCGGCGATGTTGTACATGCGACTCGATGAAACACCCATCGCCGTGAGTAGTTGAGTCGCGTTGTATGTGGCGATTGTGTTTACCGTTTCCAGGTTGGTGTTGATCCAGTTTGTAATACTGGCGTTACATCAGCCACTGAAGCACTGCAATCGCCCGTTCATTTGAAAAAACCGCACTAGACTCCTTCCTGCGCCTTAATCCGTGCACGGTCATGCAGTAATGGGGAAATGATTCTGTACGCAGTACCTAGGCTAATTACTCGGTGGTCAATGCATCAGGGGACAATGTAAATATGCACTCATCACCCGGTTGCCAACACTTTGAAACAACGAGGAATCCTGGTATGGAACAGCTATCGGATCGTTTCAGACGCTCAATAGTGTTTGCCGCGCTTTTGTCATTGACCGGGCTTGCCCACGCAGCCCAGACGGAAAAGACCAATATCCTGTTTATCGTCTCCGACGATACCGGCTATGGCGACCTGGGCCCCTACGGCGGTGGGGTCGGTCGAGGCATGCCCACGCCCAGCATCGATCAACTGGCGGCAGAAGGGGTCACCTTCTACTCGTTTTATGCCCAGCCCAGCTGCACACCGGGTCGGGCGGCCATGCAAACCGGGCGTATCCCCAATCGTAGCGGCATGACCACCGTGGCCTTCCAGGGCCAGGGCGGTGGCTTGCCGGCAGCCGAGTGGACCTTGGCGTCGGTGTTGAAAACCGGCGGCTACGACACCTACTTCACCGGCAAATGGCACTTGGGCGAAGCCGACTATGCGTTGCCCAATGCCCAGGGTTATGACGTGATGAAGTACGTCGGCCTGTACCACCTCAACGCCTACACCTACGCAGACCCGACCTGGTTCCCGGACATGGATCCGGAAACCCGCGAGATGTTCCAGAGGGTCACCAAGGGCGCATTGTCCGGCAAGGCGGGGGAAAAACCGGTCGAGGAATTCAAGGTCAATGGCCAGTACGTGGACACGCCGGTCGTAGACGGCAAACCCGGCGTGGTCGGCATTCCGTTCTTTGATAACTACGTCGAAAAAGCCGCCCTGGAGTTTCTCGACACGGCGGCCAAATCGGACAAGCCGTTTTTCATCAACGTCAACTTCATGAAAGTGCACCAGCCCAACATGCCGGCGCCGGAGTTCGTTCACAAGTCCATGTCCAAGTCCAAGTACGCCGACTCCGTCGTCGAACTCGATACCCACATCGGCCGCATCATGGACAAGCTCAGGGCGCTTGGCCTGGATAAGAACACCCTGGTGGTCTACACCACTGACAACGGGGCCTGGCAGGATGTCTATCCGGACGCCGGCTACACCCCGTTCCGCGGCACCAAGGGCACGGTGCGTGAAGGCGGCAACCGGGTACCGGCCATTGCCGTCTGGCCAGACAAGATCAAGCCGGACAGCAAAAACCACGAAATACTCGGTGGCCTGGACTTGATGGCGACGTTCGCTTCTGTGGCTGGCGTGAAGTTGCCGGAGAAAGATCGCGAAGGTCAGCCCATCATCTTCGACAGCTACGACATGACCCCGGTACTCACCGGCAACGGCCCTTCTCCACGCAAGGAGTGGTTCTTCTTCACCGAGAACGAACTGTCACCGGGGGCGGCCCGTGTCGGCAACTACAAGGCCGTGTTCAACCTGCGCGGCGACAATGGCGCGCAAACCGGTGGTTTGTCGGTGGACACTAACCTGGGATGGAAAGGCGCCGAAAAATATGTGGCCGTCGTGCCGCAGGTCTATGACTTGTGGCAAGACCCGCAAGAGCGTTATGACCTGTTCATGAACAACTTTACCGAACGCACCTGGACAATGGTCCCGATCTCGGCCGCGATCATCAAGTTGATGAAAACCTACGTCGATTACCCTCCCCGCAAACTGCAAAGCATGGGTTATGACGGGCCGATCGAGCTGTCGCAGTACCAGAAATTCCAGTACGTGCGCGACGTCCTGAAAAAAGAAGGTATCAACCTGCCGATGCCAGCGGGTAACTGATCAGACGCGATACGTGGCGGCTTCATCAGGGGGTCGCCACTTCGCAAGCAGCGGAGAATGGAGCGATGGCAAATGACAGCTAAGCTTCCTCTGGAGTGAGCTCTTCACTACAACCTCGGAGGGGAGCCAATGAAACACTTCGTCATGCTTATCACCATCACTTTGCTGACCACTGCTTGTCAGTCGGATGATTACGGCATCACCAAACTTGATAATTGTGTCTGCTATAAAACGCCCGATGGACAACACATACAACTGTCGCAAGTGGCATCTATAGACCCTGACACCTTGCAGGAAAATTTCTCGCATTGCGTTTGCCGAGCCTTGGTTGACCTGAAGAAGGTCGATGATCCCGGTAAATTTTTCGTGCCCGGAACTGAAATCAAAACTCAAATCAAGTAAGGGTCTTGTGTCGGCAGCCTCATAGTTCGGGCATTGGCCGGCTTTCGTTCGGCGACGATTTATGCCACGGATAGCCCTTCGAACTGAGTTGAAAGGCGTAATCGAACAAACGCTTCATGTACTCGCCATCGAATTTGCGGGTGCGCGTAAAGTCAAAATCGGCGCCAATGTAGGCAAGGTTGAAGTCGGCTCCATCCTGCTGCGCCATACGGTAGATGCGCTCCAGGTCGCTGATCCCCTGGGTCTGGATCAACGCACTGATGGCCCGCCCGCCGATGCTCAACGTACGGCGCTTCGTCCCGGACCACTGCGGCTCCAATGTCCCGTTACGAATGACATAGAAATGCCGTTCCCGTCGCAAAGGGACTCCGGCAGCACGGTTCAGTCCCACCAAAGTGCCAGGCGGGTAAAGAAACACTTGGGTGATCACCCCGCCGTCCACGTGCATTTCATGGAACTGCTGGCCGTCTACTTCCACATCGATCATGACGGGTGAGACCGCGCCGGGAATGCTCATCGACGCGAGCATGATGCTGCGGAACAGGTCGAGCGCGCCCGGTGCCTGGCTTGAGGCAATGGCGCCCATGTTCCAGGTGACGGGTCGCCCTGAATCAAGGTCGGTTGTGCCGATCAGCAGGATTCTTCCTTTGGCGTATTCCGAAGCTATCGCCGCAAGAATCCGCGTAGTGATGTATCTGGAAATGAGCCGCGACAGTGGCTTGCTGTCCGCGATACCGTCGCTGGCAAAACGGGTGAGCACGTTTCGCGAATGAAAGATGTCTTTGGGCCCGACTGCGTTGGAGACGTAGCGAATCACACCGTCGTACTCAGGCCCCAGGTAAGCGAACGGGGCGATCAGGGCACCCGCGCTGATACCCGTGACCACCTTGAACACGGGCCGGGTTCCATGGGTAGTCCATCCAGCAATCAGCCCCGCGGCGAATGCGCCGGCATCACCGCCGCCGGAAACGGCCAGCATGCTTGCCAGCGGCAGGATATCGTTCGGCTTCCCGGCCTTGGCCAGCTCCTCGCTTTCACGTCTGTTGGCCTGAACCGCATCCTGGATGAACGGAGTCAGGTCGTGGTCCAACCGGTAGCGGGCATTGGGTATACCCGGGATGACCGCTTTGTCCGTCAAGGTTTGCGGAACGGCGTCACGGCGTGGCAGACAGGCTTGAAGAAACATGTCCAGGGTCAAATCGCCGGGTTTGAGCGGGAATGGTTTCACAACGCTTCCTCCGGTGCGTGAGCCGGCTGCACGCCAGCCGAGCGCGACAGCTCATTCGAACGCCAGGTCGCTCAGTTTGCGCTCCTTTACAGGATAAAAAAACTTGAAAGCACCTGGCCGCGCTGCAAAGTTGTCTGTGAACCCATCCAACACTCATTCCAACAACGAAACCAACCGCGACTCAATCAGACTGTCTTCAATTTCAAGCAATGCCAACGTCACCGGCAGCTTGAAACGCCGCGGCCCCGCGCTGCCTGGATTAAGGAATAGCCGCTCCCCACGCCACTCTATCCGCGGCTTATGAGAATGCCCGGTAATCACCAGCCTTGTACCTTCATCCAGTACCGCCGGTACGTCAGCCATGTCGTGAACCAGCAAGGTCAACCACCCATTGAGGTCGAAACTCAGGTGATCGGCGATGTGCTCCGCCCACGGGGCCGCCTGGTCATTGTTCCCGCGCACGACATGCAGCGGCGCAATCGCCGCCAGTTGCTCGAGGATTTGCGCTTTGCCGATGTCGCCGGCGTGAATGATCCGTTCACAGCCCTGCAACGCCGCGAGGGCTTCGGCGCGGAGCAAGCCGTGGGTATCGGAGATCACGCCAACTTTCATGCAAGGCTCCAGGAATGAATACAGGTCCCCATTGCGTTGTTTGCGTGTTCCGGGATCAGCTGCTTGACTCACTCCGGCACACGGTCAACGACAGGGATGTTCGCCAGCACTACCTTAGCCGAGTCCGGCCTGATCCACGATCTGCACTTTCATTGACTCAGGTCTGAAACCAGTGCGATTAGCGCTGGATAATATTTTTTTCAGGTTTTTCAATAGGCTATAGATGACCGCCCAACTCTTTGCTGTTCATGGCCTGGTGAGCTTCACGCTCGCTATCCTGCTGCTCTTCCTGGGCAAGACGCTGGTCCAGCACAGCACCTTGCTGCGCCAATACTGCATTCCCGAATCGGTGGTCGGCGGTTTTGTCTGTGCGGCGGTCACCAGTGTTTTGTACTTCGGTCTCAACATCCAGGTCGAATTTGACCTGCAAGTTCGCGACACCATGCTGCTGTACTTCTTTGCCGGCATCGGGTTGAAGTCGGACATGCGCCAGTTGATCAAGGGTGGGTGGCCGCTGATGATCCTGCTGGTGCTCGCCACAGTGTTCATCTTCCTGCAAAACGCGCTGGGCATGGGCATGGCCGAGGTCTTCGGGCTTGATCCCAAGGCAGGCCTGATGGTGGGTTCCATCTCCCTCACCGGTGGGATTGGCACTAGCCTGGCCTGGGCACCGCTGTTCGTCGAAAAGCTGGGCATTCAGAACGCGCACGAATTGGGGATCGCCAGCAACACCGTCGGCCTGATTGCCGCTTGTGTGATCGGCGGCCCTATCGCCAACCGGTTGATCCGCCGCCATCAACTCACGCCCTCCCGGGATGAGGGGCTGGAAGTCGGCATTCTCGAGCAACAGCAGAGCAAGCCGCTGGACTACTACGACGTGCTCTGGGCGTGGATGTGGCTCAACCTGACCTTGATGCTTGGTTATGGGCTCAACCTGGTGCTGGTCGACAGCGGGATCACCCTGCCCAAGTTCGTCAGTTGCCTGTTCGCCGGTATCGTCATTCACCACCTTGTTCGGGCACTGATTGGCGAGCAGCGCCTGAAGTCCTGGAGCGGTGCCAGCCAGGGCCTCGCGCTGATTTCCGACGTCTGCCTGGGCATGTTTTTGACCATGGCGCTGATGGGCTTGCAGTTGTGGCAGCTCAGCGGCGCGTTGCTGTTCATTGCTTGTGCGTTGACCCTGCAGATTCTGTTGACGGTGCTCTATACGTATTTTGTGGTGTTTCGTTTCATGGGTCGCAACTATGAAGCCAGCGTGATCGCTTCAGGCTTTGGCGGGATTGCGCTCGGTTCTACCGCGACCGCCATCGTCAATATGACCACCGTGACCCAGAAGTATGGTGCGGCGCACCAGGCGTTTCTTATCGTGCCGCTGGTGTGTGGGTTTTTCATTGATCTGGTGAATGCCGTGATTATTGGGATGTTCAGTGGTCTGTAGCGGGTGAAGCTCCACAAATGGCAGGCGCCTCGCAAGGGCGCCCGTTTTGTAGAAGCCACACAAAAATAATGCGAAATAAAATGTGAAGATTATTTCTCTCAAAGCGGATGAAAACAGCCAAAAACCCAATAATTTAGCGCTTGTTAAGCGGTCAACTATGTGAAATAAAATGTGAAGTCTTTTCACGCAGTGCAAACCGCTATGTCCCTGATCACATCAAAATCCTGGCTCGATCCGATACTTCCCGATGCGTTGCCCCCATCGATCATCGCCCTTGCGGATGCGCTGCCCAGAAAGACGCAATTCCTTGCTGGACGCTTACCGCCTGAAACCGCCGCACGCCTTCGCCGTCTCCTGCAAATCACCAATACGTACTATTCGAACCTGATCGAAGGGCAGTACACCGAGCCTGCCGATATGCAGAAAGCGCAGGCAGCCCCGGTCAAGGATCGCAAGCGGCTTAAAAGCCTGGCGGTTGATCAGATGGCGGTCCAGGCTTTGTTCGAACGGACGTTAAGCCAGCGTGGACCGTTTCCCTGGAGCGCCATGTTTGCCCCTGAGCTGATAAGCACTGCACATGATCGGCTTTTTCGCGGTGCCAGTGATGCAGAACGCACGCTGTCCGATGGCTCAGTAATGCAGCCCGGCGCACTCCGGTCGATCACAGGCCAGAACGTTGTCGTGGGCAATCATGATGCACCGCACGCTTCTACAGTTGACGGGATGCTGCGACATCTCCAGGCAGGCTTCGGCCGGCAGACCGACCCGCGTCGTCAGCTTGTTTCTTCGCTTGCCTACCATCATCGTCTCGCATGGGTTCACCCCTTTGCTGACGGAAATGGTCGGGTTGCCCGGTTGATCACTCATTTGCAGTTGGTGCAACTGGGGCTGGAGCCGACACTCTGGTCGCTGTCTCGCGGACTCGCACGACAGCATCAGGATTACTACAGTGCCTTGACCATGGCCGACCGACCACGAGAAGGCGATTTGGACGGACGAGGCCAGTTATCTCAGCGACGCTACTTCGAATTTATCGAGTTCATGGTGCAGGTTTGTCACGATCAGGTGGATTACATGACCGCAGCGGTAGACCCGTCCAAGCTGCGAGAGCGCGTGATACGTGCGTTTCGCTTCAACGAGAAACTTCTACAGCAAGGCATTCGCCCGGAAAGTGCGCCAGCGATTATTGCGCTGATCACCCAAGGTAGCCTGCCGCGCAACGAAATAAAGACATTCACCGGCCTGACACCACGCCCGGCAATCGATGAGCTGTCGCGACTGATCAAAGTCGGCCTGGTGGAAAGCCGAACGCCCAAATCGCGAATCGTCACACCCGGACTGCCTGCGTGGTTTGCCCAGGATATTTTTCCGGATTTGCATCGACGGTTTCAGTAGAATTCATCGACCGCTTACGCTTCACGATGGCAGCTCCAGGGCTAGCGCGCAGCACTCCGGGTACCAGCAAACGCACTCGTACCCAGCCAGCGCCATAGGCTTTGCGCATCCTGCGCCGCGCCGTCTACCCGCAGCTCTTGCGACTGGAGCACTTCCTTAGGTGTACGGTCACCCGCCCACACTTCGGTCAACGCGCGCACGCTGGAATCGACGACGAGCGTCAATTCGCGCCCGGGGTCGTCGCGGCACAGGTCTGCCACGCCCTCCTCGACCACCAGCCACCATTGCTGCTCGCCGGGTCGCGCGTCGCGAAACTTGAACTGGATGATCACCGGCCGGGACGGGAACGTCTCGATGTGCACGAACCGGCGCACGTCCCACATGAGCAGGCCCGCGTCGAGTTGGTCGTCGCGCAGGCGACTGCCGATCCAGCGCGCGCCCCAATGCCCCAGCGCCATGATGATGGGGCGCAGTTCCTCACCCGCTTCGGTCAGGCTGTACTCCCAGACTTTGCCAACCGCCGTGCGATGCACCACGCCGATCTCTTCCAGATGGCGCAGCCGCTGCGCCAGCAGGTTGGTGGACATCCGGGGTACGCCGCGGTGCAGTTCATTGAAGCGTTTGCTGCCGCACAGCAGTTCGCGTACGACCAAGGGTGTCCAGCGCTCGCACAGTGCTTCGGCACCGCGGGCGACCGTGCAGAACTGACCGTAGCTTTCGTCCATCGCCTGCCCTCCCGCTGCTGCAACGCTTCAGATTCTGAACTAGCCGCGCGACTTCGCCACGCGCACGCTCAAGTCTCCTAACAGCCAACCGTCCCAGGAGAACGCCATGACCAGGATCGCCATCATTCAGCGCCCGCCCGTGCTGCTCGATCGCAGCGCGACGATCGCCCGGGCCGTGCAATCGGTCACCGAGGCTGCGGCAGCGGGCGCCTCGCTGATCGTTTTGCCCGAATCGTACATTCCAGGTTACCCGTCATGGATCTGGCGGCTGGCGGCGGGAAAGGACGGTGCTGTAGTGGGTCAGTTGCACACGCGGCTGCTGGCCAACGCCGTCGATATCACCCACGGTGATCTGTGCCAATTGTGCGAGGCTGCCAGGGTCCACGCCGTGACGATCGTGTGCGGCATCAATGAATGCGACCAGTGCAATGGCGGCGGCACGCTCTATAACAGCGTAGTCGTTATCGGCGCGAGCGGCGCCGTGCTCAACCGCCACCGCAAGCTGATGCCGACCAATCCCGAGCGCATGGTGCATGGCTTCGGCGATGCGTCCGGCTTGCGTGCGGTCGATACACCGGTCGGTCGCGTGGGTGCGCTCATCTGCTGGGAAAACTACATGCCGCTGGCGCGCTATGCGCTGTATGCCCAAGGGGTGGAAATCTACGTCGCCCCCACCTACGACACCGGCGAGGGCTGGATCAGCACGATGCGTCACATTGCCCTCGAAGGCCGTTGCTGGGTGCTCGGCAGTGGCAGCGCGTTGCGTGGCAGCGACATTCCCGATGACTTTCCGGCGCGTGCGCAACTGTTTGCCGATCCGGACGAGTGGATCAACGACGGTGACTCGGTGGTGGTCAACCCGCAAGGCCGGATCGTGGCCGGTCCACTGCACCGCGAGGCAGGCATCCTGTATGCGGACATCGACGTCGCACTCGTGGCGCCAGCACGGCGGGCGCTCGACGTCACCGGGCACTATGCGCGCCCGGATATTTTCGAACTGCAGGTGCGGCGCACGCCGGCGACCTCGGTTCACTACATCGACAGGTAAAGACAGGCAACATTCAGGCGAGCGCTCGCCTGACCACTGATCAAGGAGTCATGCCATGAACAATGAACGGACGTACAAAGGCAGTTGTTTTTGCGGCGCAGTCCAGTTCACCGTCAGCGGAGAGCCCGCCGGGATGGGCTATTGCCATTGCGAGTCGTGCCGGCATTGGTCAGCCGGGCCGGTCAATGCCTTCACCTTGTGGAAGCCCGAGGCGGTGCACGTGACTCAGGGGGCTGACAACATTGGCACCTACAACAAGACACCACAGAGTTATCGCAAGTGGTGCAGGACGTGCGGCGGGCACCTCTTCACCGAGCATCCGGGGATGGGGCTGATCGATGTGTATGCCGCGGTCATCCCGGATCTTGAGTATTCGCCCGGGGTTCATGTCCATTATCAGGAGTCGGTGCTGCGCATCAAAGATGGATTGCCCAAGTTCAAGGACGTGCCGAAAGAACTGGGGGGACCGGGTATTAGCGTGGATGAGTAGGAGCAAGCTTGCTCGCGAAAAGATCGTGAACGATATTACGTGACCGGATACTTGCGACATCTTTGGATTTTTCGCGAGCGAGCTCGCTCCTACATAGGCATGACGGAGTTACCTACATGGAAGTTTCCAACCCATTGCAACCTGCAGAATGCACAGGAATGGAGCACATCAGACGCGAGATCGATGCCCTCGACCAGGCCGTTATCAAGCTGCTGGGCCGGCGTTTTCAGTACGTGCTGGCGGCTTCGAAATTCAAGACCTCTGCGGCTTCGGTGCGTGCCCGGGAGCGTTTCGATTCGATGCTGGCGACACGTCGGGATTGGGCTGTGGCCGAAGGGCTGAGCCCGGATGCGATCGAAAAGATGTATAGCGATCTGGTGAAGCATTTTATTGCCGAGGAGATGAAACACTGGTCGTCGCAATTGCCCGAGACCTGATTCTCAGGGATTGGATGCCCCTTTAATCAGCGGCGTGAATAAAAACGGACGCTGGGGACTTAAGCAGATCTGTAGGAGCCGGCTTGCTGGCGATAGCGCAGGTACAGTCGACCAAGTCTTCGCCTGACAATCCGCAATCGCCAGCAAGCCGGCTCCTACAGGATTGGGTCTTCACTGACATTTGTGCCGAGGACAGATCTTTTTCACTTCGACGCATTACATGGATCATCACGCCCACCAGAGGTGGGCCGCTGGCCCTATCAATACCATCGATGTTCACAATCACCTCAATGAAGTTCTCTTAAAAACTCCGCGGCGTAACATCAGCCCCATACCAACCAACAACACCCCGGAGTACACGATCATGAAACGCCAAACCCTCCTCAGCATCGCTTTCTCGGTTTTTGCAGTTAACGCTTTTGCCGCCACCTCCGTTCAGCCTGTTGTCGCTGAAGGTGGCTCGGATCGTCTGATTGAAAGCCGTGTGGCTGAGGGTGGTTCTGACCGCCTGATCGAAAATCGCATCGCTGCCGATGGCTCTGACCGCCTGCAAGGCAACACCGTCGCTGCCGATGGCTCCGACCGTCTGCAAGGCAACACCGTCGCCGCCGATGGCTCTGACCGCCTGCAAGGCAACACCGTCGCCTGACCCCATCGCTACACCGCAGTACCCAACAAAAAGCCCGGCCTGATCAGCCGGGCTTTTTCGTGTTCACTGCGTTTCACCTGTCTATCAAGGCACTGCATCCATCTTGTTCACCGCCACTCCAGGCCTACCCCGGTTTTCAGCTTTTTCCATGGCCGCCACCAGGTCCTTGGCGCCCGCGCCCCATTTGGAGATGACTTTGAACGTATCGGTGAAGGACACGTCGAGGGGATGCACGCGGCTCGGCTCGAGGATGTAGATTGCGCCGGCCAGGGGTGTGGGTACCGAGGGGACGAAGATGGTGTAGCGGCCGTCGTCGAACACTTCGATGATGAACGCCGGGACCAGGGCGTCTTCGATCTCGACCAGGGCGGGTTTCCACACGGTCTGGCGGCTATCCCCCGCTATCTGCTGGGTCAGGCTGCGGAACAAGCCATAGCCGGGAATGCGTTCGAACACGCCCGTCTCTACCCGTTTTCGGGCTATCTCGCCCAATCGGGTGCGCAGCGCCACCCCGATCAGGAAGCAGATCACCAACACCAGTATCAATGACAGGAGTTGCTCGGCCGGCAGCCATTCCGGAAGCAACTTCGTAAACGGTCGGACCAGTTGTCCGAGGGATTTCATGCCCTTGAGCAAGACCAGGATGGCGAGGTAGATGGGGATGATCACCAGCAAGCCGGCAATGACCCGTTTAGTGAAATACCCCAGTGCCTGGTTCATATGCGCTACCTTTTCTGGATGGGCAGAATGGCTCAGGACTTCTCGCGCCTGGGGGCTGAATTGGCTGCCGGCGCCCTGAAAAACAGCACTGCAAATGTGATATTTGACGATAGTACCCACCCGGCGGTCCCACAAGCACAGGCCGGTAAAGTTGGCTTGGTGGGACTATCGGGCTCGGAGTCGAAGGTATTGCGAGCAGATTTTTTTTGTTTGCTACTATCAATGCACGGCGTCGACGCCGAGGTCCGGGGTCTGCTAAGGCGGCCTGCATTTCCCGGCAATGATGCACTTATTGCAAATCTGCCTGACCACAGGGAGCTGTGATGCGCATTCCATTTTTCTACGCGTTGTCAGCGGTCCTTTTACTGAGCGGCTCCCCCTTCATGGCGCAGTCAGCGGATACAACCGCTACCCCGCCGCCCAACCCTCCCAGTACGACACCCGTCGCGGCACCAACCAAAGACCCCGTATTCACCCAGGAACAACTGGACCAGATGCTGGCGCCCATTGCGCTCTACCCGGACCCGCTGCTGGCACAGATACTGATGGCGTCCACCTACCCCGGGGAAGTCGCCGAGGCGGTCACCTGGTCCAAGGCGCACCCGGACGCCAAGGGCGATGATGCGGTCAAGCAAGTGGCGAACCAGCCCTGGGACCCGAGTGTGCAGGCGCTGGTTGCCTTCCCGCAGGTGTTGGCGACGCTGGGGCAGGATCCGGTCTGGGTCCAGCGCTTGGGTGATGCTTTCCTCGCGCAGCCCGACGATCTCATGAACGGGGTGCAACGCTTGCGTCATCAGGCCCAGGCAGCCGGCAACCTGCAGAGCAACCAGTATCAGAACGTGACGATCCAGAATGCTGCGCCAGCGGCTCCAGCACCGGCGACCACGACTGCGGCGCCGGCCCCTGCTGAGGCCCCATCCAGCAGCAGCTCAACCATCATCATCCAGCCCGCCGATCCGCAGGTGGTATACGTCCCCACCTATAACCCGACAACCACCTACGGCACCTGGGCCTACCCCGCCTCGCCTCCTGCCTACTATCCACCGCCGCCCGCCTATTACCCCGGCCAGGCGCTGATGGCCGGGCTGGCGTTTGGCACCGGGGTGGCGATCGTCGGGGCGCTGTGGGGCGACTGTGACTGGGGCAATAACGACGTCGACATCGACGTCAATCGCTACAACAACATCAACGCCAACAACCGGATCGGCAACAATCAGAACAAGTGGCAGCATAACGCTGCGCATCGCAATGGCGTGCCCTATCGGGACAACAGGAGCCGTGAACAGTACGGCCGGCAGCTGGACGGTGCCAATCAGCGTCAGGCCTATCGCGGCGACAACAACGCCCAGCGCGCCCAGGCGCGTGAAAATGCCCGCAGTTCAATGGACAGGGCCGGTATCGAACGGCCCGCCACCAGCAATCTGGAGGCCCGTGATCGGGCGCGCGAAGCCCAGTCCCGGGCTTCGGCCAGCAATCGGATGCAGGCCGGTGCAGACAGACCGAGGACTACCGACAGAAGCCAGGGCACTGCCAGAAACACCCGGGAGAATCAGCAGCCGAGGACTCAGCAAACCAGGAATCAGGCGAATCAACGCATACAGGGCAGCACACAGGCGCGCCAGACAACGCAAAAACGCCAGGCCGCACCTGCCGTCAATAGAGGCAGCGCCCGTAACAATGCCTTCGCCGGCGCGCGTTCACCGTCCCAGGCCAACATGCAAGCCAATCGTGGTCGGGCCAGCCAGGCATCCTATCAGCGCCCCAGCGCCTCACGAGCCGCCGGCCACCAGATCAGTCGGCCATCCAGTCCACCAGCGCGTTCAAGGGGGGGCCGCCGTTGAATAATCATCCTCGAGTAAAGGCAAGGGGCGTGCTTGTACAGGCCCTGGCGATCACTGTCGGCCTGGCCTGGTCGTGCCTGGCAGCGGCGCAGCAGGAGTTTGCGACGCCGGAAAAGGCCGCTCAAGCGTTCGTCGAAGCGCTGGGTACGAAAAACGCCGATCAGAAACGCCTGACCGAGCTGCTGGGTGAAAACTGGCGCAGCTACATCCCTCGCGACGGCGCGGAACGCGAAGACGTGGAGGCGTTCCTCAAGCAATACCACCAGCAACACGAGATCGAAAAAATCGCGGACAACAAGGCGCTTCTATCGGTGGGAACTGACCACTGGACGCTGCCTATTCCCATCGTCAAAAGCGCGAACGGTTGGCGCTTCGACCCCAAGGGCGGCAGTGCTGAAATCCGTGCCCGGCAAATTGGCCGCAACGAGCTGGCCGCGGTGCAATCGGCACTGGCCTATCACGATGCCCAGATGGATTACGCCTCGGTGGATCGTGACGGTGACGGCGCACTCGAGTATGCGCAGAACATCTACAGCACCCCCGGCCAGCACGACGGACTCTATTGGGCCGACGACGATAGCGGCCAGATCAGCCCGTTGGGCCCCGAGTTCGGCAAGACCATTGCCGGCGAGCCCTGGCATGGCTACCACTTCCGTATCCTGCTGGGCCAGGGTCCTTCGGCACCGGGCGGGGCCTACAGTTACCTGATCGGCGACAAGATGAGCCGGGGCTTTGCCCTGATCGCCTGGCCGGCAAAATACGGTGAAACCGGGGTGATGAGTTTCATGATCAGTCATGACGGGCAGGTCTTCGAAAAGGACCTGGGACCGGATAGTGAAAAGTTGGCGCAGGCGATGAAACGCTTTGATCCGGATGACAGCTGGAAGGAAGTGCCGGACGACCAGGAGAAGCCGGATTGACTCCAGTTTTGGGCGGGCGAAGTCAATGAAATCGGGCGCGCCAGGCGCCCGTTTTTGTACTCGGTGTCCTGTCCTCAAGCCCCTTACCCGCCAAATGCGCATTAGTTGCCTCTAAAACTGACATTGTTCGCTGTCCACGCCATCGCTCACTTCCAGAGTGATGGCAAACAGCTACTCTCTTCCCGATTTCGCATGCACACCTCAACCAACCCAAAACGATGACCCTGTGGCGAGGGAGCTTGCTCCCGTTCAAACGTCCCGTGCTCGTGTGCAGCCGGAGCAAGCTCCCTCTCCACAGGGTCATCGTCATGAGTACCTGATTGGCAGCCCCCCCTGCTTCGTCCCGGCTCCATGTCATGAAGTAAGCTTTCGTCGGTTTTTTTCAGCCTCCGCCAGTGCCTGGCGAACCAGCGCCCGCGCCGCCCAGGCGCTGGCGTCGAGTGACTCTTCGAAGCTCGCGCCACTGATATCGCGCACGGCAATCAACGCTTCGGTGCCCATCACAATCGACAGCGCCTGCTTCAGGCGTTTGCGCACCCTGGGAGCAAGCACGTCCTTCATCGAGTCAACAATCGGCTCGATGTAGCTCAGGCGACGGCCCGGTCGCAGGGGCTCGTGGGACTCGTTTTCGAGCCACACGGTCATGAACGAACGCTCCATCACGTGCAGGCCGACCTCGTCGCCGAGCAAGAGTTTGTTCAGCGCATTCGCCGCCAGGCCGATGCCCTTGACCGGATCGTCGCCCGGGCGCCAGACGCGCTCCAGCGGCGGCATGTCGCGATCGGCCGCCGTCTCGCTGATCAACGCTTCAACCGTGGGAAAGTAGCGATACGCCGTGGCGCGCGAGACCTTGGCGCGCTCGGCTGCTTGCGCCACCGTGGGCTGATGGCCCTCGTCGCGCAAGGCGACGGCGGCCTCGATCAGCGCCTGGCGGGTGCGCAGCTTCTGGTTGACGCGGCCTTGCGAATCGCCGTCGCCGACCGACGGGCCTGGCTCGGATCTTGACTTGGGGCTGGACATGGAATAAATGATACCTTGTCTTGTAATGAGACTATTGTCTCATGATAGACCCACGGCACCGGACCTGCCACCGCACTTGCGGTCATCACGATTTCAGGGATTTTCCAGCAACTGAGCGCGCCTCAGGGCGCTTGAGGTGAATGCCATGAATCACACTCCCCGTTCGCGAACCTGGTTTCGACTCGCGGCCCTTTACTTTGCCATGGGCGTGCTGCTGGGGGTGGCCATGGGCGCCTCCGGCGACCACTCGCTGTTCGCGGTCCATGCCCATATCAACCTGTTGGGATGGGTGTCGATGGCTTTGTTCGGCGTCATCGCCACACTGCACCCGTGCATGACCGAAGGTCGCGTTGCCACCGTGCAGTTCTGGACCTACAACCTGGGCGTGCCGGTGATGCTCAGCGCATTGACCCTGCGCATGAAGGGCTTCCCGGCAGTCGAACCGCTGATTGGCGTCGCATCGATCCTGATTGGCTTGAGCGTGCTGCTTTTTCTGTGGCTGGTGTTCTCGCGCATCGGCGTGGCTGCCGGGTACTTGAGCCGCGGGACAGGCGAATCGCGCCTGTCCTGACGCGGGTGACCGGCTCGTCACCCAGCCCCGGAACGCTGCCGTTTTATCCGGTACATATCGTCATCCGCCTGGCTGAGCAGCGTATCGGCGTCCTCCCCGTCCGCGGGATAACAGGCGATGCCGATACTGCAGGACGGCATCTTGACTGCACCGGATTCAGCGTCCAGCGGCTCGGCCATGACCGCGAGAATCCGCGCCACGGTCTCGCTGACGGCGCCCTCGGACTGGATGTCCGTCAGCAGTACCGTGAATTCATCGCCGCCCATTCGGGCCACCGTGTCCGTCTCACGCACGCAGCCCTCCAGCCGTCGTGCAATCGTGCTCAGCACACGATCGCCCGCAGCATGGCCATGGACGTCATTGATGCCCTTGAAGTCATCGATATCGAGGAACAGCAAGGCCAGCGTGCTGTTGTGCCGGCGCGCCGTGCGCAGGGCCGTGTCCAGGCGATCATTGAACAGCGCCCGGTTGGCCAGGCCTGTCAGCGGATCATGATGGGCGAGGAAACGCAGTTCCTCCTCGGCCTGCCAGAGGGCCGTCACATTGCGCGCGACACCGATGCGCGCCCCCACTTCCTCGGACCAGAAGGCCGCCCACAGGATGTGGACGATGCCGCCATCCTTGCGGACATAACGGTTGCGGAAGTCGACGTGAGGCTGGCCGTTCATGACCCGGACAATGGAGGCCCGTGTAATCGCCAGGTCGTCAGGGTGCATGTAGTCGGTGATCGCGGTACCGGTCAGCTCGTCGGCACGGTAACCGAGCAGTGCCTCGCAGGCATCGCTCACGAATACGATCTGGTTATGCCTGTCGACCACGAAGACCGTGTCCAGCATCAGATGGATCAGTTTGGGGTAGAGCGCTTGCAGGTCGACGGGCATAGGTCAGGGGAGTCCCGGTTCATATAGCCCGATCATGCCTGATCGCGAAGGGAGGCGGCTAGGCGTCCGGCAGACTTTTGGCTGGCGTGTGCAAAGTCGGTTCAGGGACAGCAAGCGGCCAGCAGCGATGGCCTGCGCAAATTGCGCAGGCCACAATACCGAACAGCTCGCCAGATGCGTCCCTAGCCAGCGCTGATGTTGCCGCAGAACAGCTCGCGACTGCCGTCTGCCGGGCTGGTGCGAACCAGCAAGGCATAGCCGCCCTTGGTCAGTTCGCTCAGCGCCACCGGTGCCTGGGCCCAATGCTGGGTACGCGGGGCCAGCGATGGGTAGTCGACACTGTTGGCCTGACGGGTCCGGTACGCCGGTTGTGCTCCCAATTGCTGGCACGAGCCTGCGTAGATAGCCGTGTCGAGGCGGCTGGATACGGCCATGTCGTGGGGGACCCCGCCGACAGTGAGCCAGATGCTGGTTTGGTTGCCCACCGGGCTGAGGGTGGCTCGAGCGATATGCTCTGCGTTTTGCGGGGTAGCATCGAGGGGGACATCGACAACATCATTTCTGCTCGCGCAGGCTGAAATCGTCCCAACCGCCACTACCAACGCCAGCCAAGATGTTCTGTTCATCACAGGTTTCCTGATTTGAGGTGCGTTGATGTCATCCCCCCTGTGAAGTCTAGTGGCCTGCTCCGGGCGCGGGCGCTGGCTGATGGGTGGTTATTGCTGGAGAGAATTGGCCGGGAAAAGCGTTAACGTGGTTTAACAGGCCAGGTGCAAAGCTGCCGTTGGTCGAAACGACATTGTTCTGTAGATGCAAGATAACTATCTTTGAATCTACAGATTCAAGGACAGGTATTGCAGATGGCCGTCGCCGCCCAGCCCCGATCTTTCAGCAAAAACCAGTGCGTCACCGGCCTGCGCGCCGCCGTGGGCATTCTGGAAAAGTGGCGCGCGAGCAGCGAGCAGGCCTGCCAGATCCTGCGCATTTCACGCAGCACCTACACCCGCGCGCGGCAGCCTGACCCCGACTGGTCGGTGGCGCTGGATGCCGATCAGATGCAGCGCATCAGTTTTGTCCTGAACATCCACGCCACGCTGCGCCTGGTGTTCGATAACCCGGACAACGTCTATGGCTTCGTGTCCATGGCCAACGACAATGAGTTTTTCAATGGGCGTTCGCCGCTGGCGATCATGGCCCAGGGCGACATGGTTTCGCTGTACGAGACCTTTCGGCGCATCGATATGCTGCGGGGCGCGTTATGGTGAAGTTGAGCGCGCTGGCGGATTTTGCCGGGCAGGCGTTGCAGGCTTATCGGCTGGTCAATTCGAAGTTTCCACCGATTGCGTTGTTCGATGACGTGGCGAGCGCGGATGAATTCGAGGTGCTGTTCGAGATTCAGGCGCTGACCAATCCACGACTGAAGAATGAAGTCGGTCAGCTTGAGTTGATCCCGCGGGGCGAGATCCCGTTCGGGATTGCCGGCTGCTCGTACGCCACCGCGCCCTTCACTCACATCAACCCGGCGGGCTCGCGGTTCAGCGATGGCAGTTTTGGCGTGTTGTACCTGGCCGACTCCATGGAAACGGCCCTGGCCGAGGTGCGGCATCACCAGAGCCTGTACTGGTCGAAGGTGCCGGCCCTGAACTATGAGCGGTTTGTGTTCCGCGGCCTGACCTGTTCATTCATGGATACGGGAATGAAAGACGCCACCGCCCTGCCGATCAACGATCCGGTGTATGCGCCTGACGATTACAGCCACTCCCGCGTGCTGGGCCGGGCGATCAGGAAGGCCGGTTGCCCTGGCCTGCGTTATCGTTCGGTGCGCCTGCCGGGCAGTGTCTGCTGGGCGCTGATGACGCCCCGGCCTGTCACTTCGATTATCCAGACCGCCCATTACGAGATGGTCTGGAACGGCCAGATCACCAGCGTCAGCCAGATCAACGAGGCCTGAGGCCAGCAGCCACGACCTGCGTCCGCAGCTCGATATCAATGCCTGGCCATCAGCCCATGCAGCACGCCCAGCCTCAACCCCGGTTCGGAGGGCGTCATGTGCAACACGCCAAACACCTTGAACGCCGACAGCATCGCCACCAGGCCACCGGGCAGGATGCTCAGGCGATGGGCTTGCAGGCCCGCCAGCTTGAGTTGCCTGACATGCCCGACTTCCAGCAGGCGCAATGACAGGCGCAGCAGGCCGCTGTAGGTGATACCGTTTTGGCCGTCGTCGTTCAGCCCGTTGGCCTTGAGCACCTTGGCCAGCATCCGCGCGGTACCGGAAGAGCCAATGGCCTGCTGCCAACCCAGCGCACGATAACGCCGTGCGACCTTTTCGAACTGCAGGGTGGCGACCCGCTCGGCTTCGAGCAGCGCCTTGGCCGTGATCACACCGCCGGCAAAATAACGCGCCCCCAGGGTGCCGCTGCCGATGGCGATGCTTTCGGTGACGAGAGGTTGTGCGCCCTTGCCCAGGATCAACTCGGTGGAGCCGCCGCCAATGTCCACCACCAGCCGCATGCGCTCCAGATCGGGATTCGTATGCGCAACCCCGGCGTACACCAGCCGGGCCTCTTCATGCCCGGAGATGACATCGATGCGAAACCCCAGGTGGCGCTCGGCGCTGGCGAGGAACAGTTGCGCATTTTCGGCTTCGCGCACGGCACTGGTGGCCACCGCCCGCACGCGACCGGCTTCGAACCCGCGCAGTTTCTTGCCGAAGCGCGCCAACGCTTGCCAGCCACGGTCCAACGCCAGCTCGTCGAGCGCGCCGCCCTGCAAGCCTTCCGCCAGACGCACGGGTTCACGCAGGGTCTTCACTTCCTGGATCACGATCTGCTGGCTGCGCCGGACTTGCTGGCCAATCATCATGCGAAACGCGTTGGAGCCCAGGTCAATGGCCGCAAATAGCGAGGCGTCGCCTTTCATGGTGGGGGTTCCTGGCAAATTCATCGGCCCGTGACGGGTCTGTCGCCCATGGCGGTTGCGCGGATGTTGCCATGGGTTCAGTGACACCCTGATGACAGGGTGCACGCTCGGGTAGCCCGTCGATCAAGTACGGGTTATCGATTTCCAGGAAGAGCGCTGGCTGGGGCGGACATTCAAGCGCCTACAGGCAACAGCGTTTGCCGATCCGGCAAAAACACGATGCCGAAATCTCCACATCCGCCCGGGCCATGGCCAGGTTGAGGCGAACCTGCCCAGCGGCCGCTTCGGCATCGCGACCCAGTCGCTTCAAACATTCCACGTAGCCGTGCAGGCTCCACACATTGTCCAGGTGCCAGGACGCGCGACTGAGGGTGTTGTCCAGGCCCAGGTCGGCACGGTAGGCCTGCAGGGCTTCTTCCACCCTGCCCTGCTCCAGCAGCAGTGCGCCCAGGGCGTGGCGCACCGGTTGCATCCAGCCCCAGGGCTCGTCGTAAGGCAGGTGATCGTCCAACGACTGCGCTTCACGCAGATGCGCGAAGGCTTCGTCGAAGTTGCCTTTGCGGTACTCGATTTCGCCGCGCAGCATGCCCGCGGCCACGGCCAGGATATCGTTGCATCGGTTGTTGAAGAGGTAGCGTGTGTCCGGCACACGGGCCCAGGCCTCGAGGAACAGGTGATGCTCGGTTTCGGCCTCGGCGACCTGCCCGCAGGCCGCATGGGCCACGCCTTTGGCGTAGTGCAGCATGGCCGTGGTCACGCAGTACAGCGCCTGGTCGGCGGGCAGCGGCGTGGCGAGGATGTCTTGCCATCTGCCGAAGCGGATCTGCACGTGGAGCTTCATCGACACGAAGCTTTCCAGCCAGTCGGCCATGGGCGGTTTTTCCACCCGCAGCAGGTCTTCCTTGATGGTATCGGCCAGTTGTTCGGCGGCTTCCAGGGCCGGCTGGTACTGGCCGAGGAACATCGCCGAGTAGAGTTTGAAGTGGTAGTTGTGGCTGCGGTACAGGGTGTAGAAATTGATCGGCCCTTCCTCGGCCAGATACAGGCTATCGGCCTGGATGGCCCGGTGATTGGTGATCATGGCCCCGCGATAATCGCCGCAGAGCAGGTCGATGTGCGACGGCATATGGCGCAGGTGTCCGGCGTCCGGCACCAGGTCGCGCAGGACATCGCCGGCGCGCAAGGCCCGTTCCGGGTACGGCGACATTTCCAGAGTGTGGACGTACATGTGCAGCACGCCGGGGTGCGCTGCGTCGCCGTGTTGCTCCATGCGGTGCAGGGCCCGTTCGAGCACGGCCACCGTTTCGAGGGTGTCGGCACCGGCTGCTGGCTCGCCGGTTTTCAGGTCCCACAACTGCCAGGGTGTGCGGTCGATCAGCGCTTCGGCGAACAGCGCCACCACGTCGGGATCGTCGGGAAAGCCGTGGTAGACATCGCGCATGAACGCCGCATAGGCATCGTTCCAGGTGAAGAGTTCATCAACGCTGCTCGCCTGTTCGGCCTGGTAGCGTTGCTGCAGCGCGCGGATCAGGGCCTCTTCCACCGGCGTCGCGCCGTCGAGGTGCACCAGGGCGATTTGCGTCGCCAGGCGCGCCTGGGCCACGGCCTCCTTGAGCTCTTGTTCGACGAAGGCGTCCCAGCGCTTGTTGTAGTTGGGCCCCGAGGCATAGGCGATGCCCCAGTAGGCCATCGCGCAGTTGCGGTCGTGTTCCAGGGCCTTCTGGAAACAGCGGATGGCTTCGTCGTGGTTGTAGCCGTAGCACCACATCAGGCCGCGGTCGAACCACAGCTGGGCCTGGGGTGAACTGGTCGTCACGGGGCGGCTGTAGGTGCCCAGATCGTAATAGTCGTGCATCGGTTTATCCTCTCGATCAGAGTGCGGAACCTGCGAAAAACCAGCATACCCCTGCGCACCTGGCCCGGCGCCGCAACTGACGACAGGCTACGCCCTGTCATCACGCTCGCCACAGGTGTGGCGCTTGCTACATCAATACCGTCGATGTTCACCATCACGTCAATGAAGTTCTCTTAAAAAATCTGCGGCGTAACATCAGCTCCATACCAACCAACAACACCCCGGAGCACACGATCATGAAACGCCAAACCCTCCTCAGCATCGCTTTCTCGGTTTTTGCAGTTAACGCTTTTGCCGCTACCTCTATTCAGCCGGTTGTCGCTGAAGGTGGCTCGGATCGTCTGATTGAAAGCCGAGTGGCTGAGGGTGGTTCTGACCGCCTGATCGAAAATCGCGTCGCCGCCGATGGTTCCGATCGTCTGCAAGGCAACACTGTTGCCGCCGATGGCTCCGACCGCTTGCAAGGCAACACTGTTGCCGCTGATGGCTCGGATCGTCTGCAAGGCAACACCGTCGCTGCCGATGGCTCCGACCGCCTGCAAGGCAACACTGTCGCCGCCGACGGCTCCGACCGCCTGCAAGGCAACACCGTCGCCTGACCCCATCGCTTCACCGCACCGACGAAAAAGCCCGGCCTGATCAGCCGGGCTTTTTCGTCGGTGCAATCAAGCCACGGCGTTGCAGGGTTCTTCCCCTGGTTCGTGATCGTCTATCCTGTGGGCCCGATTCTACCCGTGCCGCCGGAGACACCTGTGCCACCCCTGACAGCCCGAGAGGTTTACCAGCAACTGCGCGATGCCGCCCTGGGCCTGCGCCCGCTCAAGCGCCTTGACGAACGACCCGGTCCGGTACAGGTGGACATCGAGGGCTGGCGTTTGAGCCTCGATGTCGACGACAGCCGCCTGCACCACTGCCTGCATTGCCAGAGCCCGGACGGCCGAGCGTTCGACGGCGGGCCGCGTTTCGGTACCGACCCGGTGAGTTTGCTCAGCACCTGGGAGCTGGCGCAGATCGAGCGGCTGTTGGCCGGCGACTGAATTCGGACCGAGGCATCGCGAAAGTGTTCGTTCAACTATCGTTCATCTGTCTCAGCTGTGTTACATAAGACTTGATGCGCATCCCGTCACCAAGAGGTTGCTTATGTTCCACTGCCCACGCTTGCCGCAAGCGCTGACTTGCTCGCTGTTCGGCTTACTCGCCAGCGTCGCCAACGCCGCTGCGCCCTCCCCGGCACCCGAAACGCTGCAGCCACTGCTGAACACCATCAACGAGCGCCTGAACGTTTCCGATCTGGTGGCGCTGACCAAGTGGGACACGGGCAAACCGATCCAGGATACCGCCCGGGAAACCCTGCTGATCAATAACGCCAGGAAGCAGGCAACCGGTAGCAACGTGGACCCGGACGAAGCCGCCGACTTGATTGCCGCCCAGATCGAAGCCAACAAACTGGTGCAGTACGGCCTGATCGCGCAATGGCAAGCGGCGCACAAGGCGCCCGACATGCCACGCCCGGACCTCACCCAACTGCGGGCAAAGCAGGATGAATTGCAAGCCCGCCTGTTGCAGCAATACGCTGATTTCGTGCCCTATCGCGTCGACCCGGAATGCCCGCAGTGGCTGGCTGAGCAGCGCGCCAGCCTGATCAAGGATGCCCTGCATGGCCAGGCGCTGATCCGCGCCACCGGGGAATTGTGCGTCACGGATCTATGATCGAAACCAACTCATTTCTCGCAGCCATACTCTATCTACTGTGAGAGCGAGCCGGCTCCGGGCGGCGTTCCGACGATGGAGGTCAACGATGACACGGGAGCCTGACACCCCGCGGTGCTCTCAGGTTTTTCGCGAGCAAGCTCGCTCCTACAGAGTCTCGTGACAGACCATCAACGCCATCGAAAATGGCCGCTATGATTCAAGTCTGCCACTGGCATTTCAGATTGCCGGGACGTTTGTATTGCCCATCGAAAGCATTTTCGACGATGAATTCACTGGCTGATTCACCACACCCGCCAGGCAAGCTTCACACAACAACAAAAAACAGGAGTTGACTATGTCTGAGCTGCAACTGCACCCCAAAGCCGCAGAATCCTTGAGCCTGTGGCACGCGATGATTCGTACCGGCGATTTGCAGGCCTTGCCTGCGCTGCTGGACCCGGACGCGGTGTTTCGCTCGCCGATGGCACATACGCCGTATCCAGGCGCGCCAGTGGTTTCGATGATTCTCAACACGGTGTTCAACGTATTCGAAGACTTCACCTACCACCGCGAACTGGCGAGCGCCGACGGCTTGAATGTGGTCCTCGAATTCAGCGCCAGGGTCGGCGAGAAACAGCTCAAGGGCATCGATATGATCCGCTTCAATGAACAGGGAAAAATCGTCGATTTCGAAGTGATGGTCCGCCCCCTCAGTGGCCTGCAGGCGCTGGGCGAGGAAATGGGCCGGCGCCTGGGCGCCTACCTGGCCGCCAGCAAAGCCTGATCGTCGTGCAGCGCCGGTCGAACCTTGGATACCACCTGCAACTCGACCGGCTCACCGAGAAACGCACAGCAGCGCGAGCGTAACCAGCGCTGGCCGGGGTCATTGTGCACCGCTGCGCGCCAAACCATGGACAGTTCCGGCACGGGCAATTGCAGCGGTACCGGTTCGACTCGCATGCCTGCCACCGAGGCCATCGCCTTGGCCACGTAATCCGGCACGATGGCCAGCATGTCGGTTTGCGCCAGCAATCCCGGCAACGCACTGAACTGCGGCACGGTCAGCACCACTTTGCGCTGCCGGCCCAGCAGGCTCAGGGCATGGTCGGTGTCATCCGACGCATTGCCCATCGACGACACCAGCACATGAGGGCGCCGGCAAAACGCGTCCAGCCCCAACGGCCCGGGCCGGGTGTCAGACCGCAGCAGCATCGGGCGAATCGGCCGCAAGCCTTTGCGCCGGGCATTGGCCGGCAGGTCGAGGGTGTGACTGATGCCCACGCAGATGTCGCCATTGCCCAACCTTTGCGCCATCTGCTGTTGATCGACACGGCGCACGATCAAGGCGATGTTCGGCGCCTCGATTCGCAGTTGTCGCAGCAGCCGCGGCAGCAGCGCGTATTCGACATCGTCCGACAGGCCGACATGAAACGTCGTCTCGCTGGTGCGTGGGTCAAACGACTGGCAACGGCTCAATGCAGCGGCGATGCCGTCCAGCGCCGGCGCCAGGTTGGCGAAAATTTCCTCGGCACGTGCGGTCGGTTCCATCATCCGCCCGCAACGAATGAACAGCGGGTCATCGAACAGTGCCCGCAAGCGGCCCAGGGCACCGCTGATGGTGGGTTGCCCGAGGAACAGCTTTTCGCCGACGCGGCTGACATTTCGCTCATGCATCATCGTCTCGAAAACCACCAGCAGGTTGATGTCGGCACGACGCAGGTCATTTCTGTTCATGAGGTTCACTACCCGGCACGCGGCCATTGAGTTCGGGAAGGGTATGAACAGGGTATGGCAGCGAATGAAAAACGTCTGTCGTACCAGGGGACAGCGCGATCATGCGTTAGATAACCGACTTGATACTTCGGTATAGCCCCCACTGGAAAACCTTAATTTGATTAATGACTTATGCGCACATTCGAGCAGTCGGCGATTCGATGCCATGGCAGCTTTTTCGGGTTTTTTGTCCTAACGGGAGGCGACCCCGTGCTTCTAGGATTACTGAACCGATTTTCCGCCCCAGCCCGAACAAAAACGAGGCGCGCATGATCGACAACCAAAAAGGAACCTGCAGCAAAATGCTGTTCAACTCAGGTCAAAGGATCTCTCGCCTCTTGTTCGGTTTCAGCCTCAAGCCAGTGGAAAACGCGCTGGTGTGGTTGATGGGCCTGATCGTGGCCTGCGGAATCCTGCTCAATTGCGAAACCCGGACCGACTTCGCCACGACCACGCTGTACATCGCGTTGCTGCTGATGGCGATCAACCTGTTGTCGATCAGCGCGGTGATCGTGGTCGCGCTGTTCTGCATGCTGGTGCTGACGTCGATGTGCCTGTATCAGGGTGGCTTTCACCGCTGGGAGTCGACCATGGATTTGCTGCGCAGCCTGACGGTGCTGGCGGCGATCATCTTTCTGGCGTTGCGCAGCAAGCGGGTCTGCGACAGCCTGCGCCACAAGGAAGTCTACATGACCGGTGCCCAGCGCCTGACCCAGACCGGTTGCTTCGGCTTTCGCGCAGACCTCGCACGCATGGGCTGGTCGGAGCAGGTGGCACGCATGCTCGAATACCCGGCGGGCATGCCCTCCTCTGCGTCCTTGTACCTGGAGCGCACCCACCCCGATGACCTGCCCCTGGTGCTGGCCGGTTTCGAAAAGGCGGCGCGCCATGCGACCCTGATCGAGGTCAGGCACCGCCTGCTGATGCCCGACGGGCGCATCAAGCATTTGCACCTGTTCGCCACCCCGCTCTTCACCCGACACGGATGTTTTGAATACCTGGGCGCGCTGATGGACGTGACCGCCAGCAAACAGGCCGAAGAAGCGCTGTGCCGCGCCCAGACCCAGTTGGCCCATGTCACCCGCGTGACCTCCCTGGGTGAACTGGCCGCGTCCATCGCCCATGAAGTCAATCAACCGCTGGCGGCGATCACCAGCAGCGGCGAAGCCTGCCGCAACTGGCTGAGCCGCCCGCAGCCCGATCTGCTCGAAGCTCGCCAGGCACTGCAGCGGATCATCGCCAGCGCCCATCGAGCCAGTGAGATCACCCGCCGCGTTCGGGCCCTGTCGCGCAAGAGCGAGCCGCTGCGCCAGAACGAATCGCTCAACGACATTGTCAGCGAGACCTTGAGCCTGGTCCGCCATGAACTGGCGCATCACAAGATCAATCCGAACATCGAGCTGAGTGCGTTCGGCGGCCAGGTCAGTGCCGATCGCGTGCAACTGCAGCAAGTCATCATCAACCTGATCCTCAACGCCTGCCAGGCCATGGACGCGATCAACAGCGCGCAACGGGCCTTGTCGATTCGCACCTGGGTCAAGGACAACGAGGCCGTGCTGGAAGTGGCCGACCAGGGGCCGGGCATTGCCGACGAGGTCCTGCCGCAACTGTTCACGCCGTTCTTCACCACCCGGGAAAACGGCCTGGGCATGGGGCTTGCCATCTGCCGCTCGATCATCGATTTCCACGAGGGCCGGATCTGGGCCACCAGCACACCAGGCCAGGGCAGTTCGTTTCTGTTTGCCCTGCCGATACGGGTCGCCAACGATGCGGGGTACGCCGCGGCCATTTGATACACAGGTATGAGTGCCGCCAGCCCGACCTGCATTAAAAGTTGCGCCCCGCGCCAGGAGCACAGCGCCGGGCGGCTGCACGTCCAACCCTTGGGAACCCGCCATGAACGAACAACACCCGCTCAACAAGATCAACCACAACGAGTCCCTGGTGTTCATCGTCGACGACGATGCGCCGCTGCGCGAATCCCTCGGCAGCCTGCTGCGCTCCATCGGCCTGCGGGTCGAGTTGTTCGGCTCGGTCGCCGACTTCATGAAGTACCCGCGCCCGGACACGGTCAGTTGCCTGGTGCTGGATGTGCGGTTGCAAGGCAGCAGTGGCCTGGACTTTCAGAACGAACTGGCCGCCGCCGGCATCAACGTACCCATCGTGTTCATCACCGGGTACGGAGACATCGCCATGACAGTACGGGCAATGAAAGCCGGCGCGGTGGACTTCCTCACCAAGCCCTTTCGCGAACAGGACCTGATCGATGCGGTGTGTGCCGCCCATGGCCGCGACAAACAGCGTCGCGAGTCCTCGCGACATGCCGAACAACTGCTTGCGCGCCACCAGACGTTGACCGCCCGGGAACAGACGGTGATGGCGCTGGCGGCCTCGGGCTTGATGAACAAGCAGATAGCCGGGGAAATCGGCCTGAGCGAAATCACCGTGAAGATCCACCGCGGCCAGGCCATGCGCAAGATGGGCGCGCGCTCCTTCGCCGATCTGGTGCGCATGGCCGAGGCGATCTCGTGCCAGCCCGCTAACCGCTGACTATACCCACGTATACTGTGCACCCTTTCAGGACGGCGTATCTTGCAATAATGGCGCGGTGCCTCTAAGTGCTCTGCGCTACCAGGCAGGACACCGCTATGCACAAAGAGGCAATGATTGCCGTAGTCGATAACGATGAATCGGTTCGAATGGCCCTGGACAGTTTATTGCGATCCAGTGGATATACCGTGCGAACTTATTCGGGGGCCCATGAGTTTCTCATTTCAGAGGGTCCGCTTATTACCACCTGCCTGATTTCCGATATACAAATGCCGGAAATGGACGGGATCAGCATGTATGAGGAACTGGCAACCAGGGGCATGCATATCCCGGTGATCTTCATTACCGGCAACCCCTGTGCACAGCGCCAGCCGGGCAGCCACGCCATGAAACCCATCGCCTTTTTTCCCAAACCCTTCTCCAGCGAAAAGTTGCTCGCCTGCATCGAAACGGTGCTCGATCGAAGCCACTGAAATCTGTTTATTCAAGCAACTAACACTTTGGTATAGCCGGTTAATACCTAGTCATACTCGCGCTGACCCTATGTAGCAGTGCCAGTTTCAAACCCCTCGAATAACATCTGTTCCAGATCCAGCCGATGCCGACTGTTTCGCATTGTTTAACGACATCGCAGACGATCAGCCACAGCGGTTATGCGGCAACAACTTTTTCATGCCCTCGATTGTTCTTCAGGAGCTAAACAATGAAACAGCAAATCTTGATTATTGGTGCAGGGTTCGGTGGGGTCTGGAGCGCGTTGAGCGCTGCCCGTCTGCTGGACAAGCACGATCGAAACGACGTCGAGATCACCGTGTTGGCTCCCCAGGCCGAGCTGCGCATCCGCCCGCGCTTCTACGAGCCGAACGTGCACACCATGAAGGCACCGCTGAACGAACTGTTCGACGCCGTGGGGGTGAAATTCGTCAAGGGTGCGGCCGAGATCATCGACGAGCACAGCAAACAGGTGAGCTACACCAACGCCGCGGGCATCCAGGGCACGCTGGGCTACGACCGCCTGGTACTGGCCGCCGGCAGCAAGCTGATGCGCCCGCCGGTCGACGGCATGCTCGAGCACGCCTTCGATGTCGATGAAATCGAGTCCGCCACACGTCTGGAAGCTCACATCAAGTCGCTGAAGGACAAGCCGGTCAGTGCCGCCCGCAATACCGTGGTGGTGGCCGGCGGTGGTTTCACCGGGATCGAAACCGCCACCGAAATGCCGGCGCGCCTGCGTGCCGTACTCGGTGAAAACGCCGACATCCGCGTAATCGTGGTTGACCGTGCCCCGCAAGTCGCCGCCGCCCTGGGCGATGGCATTCGCCCCTCGATCGTCGAAGCCTCGGAGCACCTGGGCATCCAGTGGGTGCTCAACGCCACCGTTGCCGCCGTCGATGCCAATGGCGTCACCCTCGCCGATGGCCAGCGCATCGAGTCCAACACGGTGATCTGGACCGTGGGTTTTCGTGCCAACTCGCTGACCGAGCAAGTACAAGGCACCCGCGATCATCAGGGCCGCCTGCATGTCGATCAGCACCTCAAGGTGCGCGGTCACGCCGATGTGTACGCCAGCGGCGACGTGGCCTATGCCGCCACCGATGACCTGGGCAACTTCGCGGCCATGTCCTGCCAGCACGCCATCGCCCTGGGGCGTTATGCCGGCAACAACGTCGCCGCCGAACTCCTGGGGGTCGAGCCAATGGCCTACAGCCAACCCAAGTACGTCACCTGCCTGGACCTGGGTGCCTGGGGCGCGGTGTTCACCGAGGGCTGGGATCGCCAGGTAAAACTGGTCAAGCAGGAAGCCAAGGAGCTCAAGACACAGATCAACACGATGTGGATCTATCCACCGGCGGCTGATCGCGCCGCGGCGCTGGCGGCAGCCGACCCGTTGATCCCGGTGGCCTGAAGACGATCGATGCGGCCGTGGCAACCACGGCCGTCACTCCCCTGGCACCGCCCGGGTGATATGAAGTTTCGCCTGTATCCCGACCAGCCCACTCCTTGCTGGACCGGGGCCTTTCCCAAGCGCCCGCCACTGGTTTTTCTGGCGGGCGTTTTTTCTTCAGTCCGATCAAGCACCAATCCCTCAAAGAGTTTGCCCGGCATCAGCGATGCCTTGCGAGTTGCCGTTCGATAGCAAAAATCCGGAAGAACAAATGTCTATCATCAAACGTTGCAAGAGACTTTTTTTTTCAGACCCGGTCGCCTGGCTGGCCGCCATTGCGGTCGGCAGCATGATCTTCATTACCAACTCGTTGCTCGACCTGGATGTCGCACCGACGCTGCTGTACATCACGCTGGTGTTCATGTCGGCGAACATCTTTTCCGTGCCGGTCTTCCTCGCCGTCGCCTTCAGTTGCGTGGCCATCCTGACCGCCAGTTTCATTATCGATGAAGGCTATCGTGATCACCGGCTCATCGCCGGCTTCGTGCGCTGCCTGATCGCGCTGACCACCATCACCCTGCTGGCGCTGCGCAGCAAGCGCGCCACCGACACGTTGCGCCGCAAGGAAGCGTTCTTCCTGGGTGCGCAAAAACTCAGCCATACCGGCAGTGTCGGCTTGATCATCGATGACCAGGTGATCGTGTCGTGGTCGGACGAGTCTTCACGCATTTTCGAATACCCGCTGGACGTTACGCCGACGCTTGGCATGGTTCGGGCGCGCACTCATCCCGATGACCTGTCGATTATCGACAGTGTCCTGGAGCAGGCCGCACGCCGGGAAAACCTGATCGAAGTGGAACATCGACTGGTCATGCCCGATGGGCGGATCAAGCACGTGCAGATGCTCGCCAACCCGCTGTTCAACCACGGTGGACGCATTGAGTACGTCGGCGCATTGATGGACGTGACCGCGTCCAGGCAAGCCGAAGAAGCACTGTTTCACTCCCAGGCCAAACTCGCGCATGTCACCCGGGTGACCTCCATGGGGGAACTGGCCGCCTCCATTGCCCATGAAATCAATCAACCCCTGGCGGCGGTGATCACCAGCGGGGAATCGTGCAAACGCTGGATCAATCGCCCTGAGCCGAACCTCGAAGAAGCCCGCCGCTCGCTGGACCGGATCATACAAAACTCGTCCAGGGTTGCCGATGTGATCGCCTGTATCAGGGCGCTGTCGCGCCAGAGCGAGGTGCAACGCAAGGCCGAAGCATTCGACGAGATCGTCCGCGACTCACTGACGCTCATGCAACATGACATCGGCAACCATCAGGTTCGCCCACACCTGCAACTGGGCGCACCTGGCGCGCACATAAAAGGCGACCGGATCCAGCTGCAGCAAGTCATCATCAACCTGATCATCAATGCCTGCCAGGCCATGGCCAACGTGCATGACCGCGCGCGAACGCTACGGATTCACACCTCGGTACAGGACAACGAGGCCGTGCTCGAAATCGCCGACTCCGGCACCGGCATTGCCGAAGACGTTCTGCCCTCGTTGTTCGATCCGTTCTTTACGACCAAACCCACCGGCCTGGGAATGGGCCTCTCGATCTGCCGCTCGATCATTGAATTTCATGGCGGCCGAATCTGGGTCAGCAGCACCGAAGGGGTCGGCACGCAGATGCTGTTTGCGATTGCGCTGACACCCCCCGTACACGATGAATAACCTCATCCACACCTGACGCCACGATTCGGCGACCTGGAGACAAGCAGTGTCCATCAATGAAATGAGCGACAACCTTGGAACGGCACAACCTCGCAGCATCATCTTCGTGGCCTATCCGCAAATGGGCTTGCTGGACCTGACCGGTGCCCAGACCGTGTTCTGGGCGGCGACCCGCAGCCTGGCCGAACGCGGTTTGCAAGGTTATGCCTTGCACACGGCCAGTCTGGAGGGCGGGTCCATCCGCACGGGCGAAGGGCTTGAGGTACAGACCCGGCGCCTGAGTGAGTTCGCCGGTAGCCCGATGGATACGCTGATCGTTCCAGGCTCCCCGCACATCCGCCAGGCCATGGTCGAGAGCGCCCCGCTGGTGGACTGGTTGCGCGCCGCTTCCAGCTCGGCCAGGCGCACCACGTCGGTGTGCAGCGGCTCGTTTTTTCTGGCCCGGGCCGGCTTGCTCGATGGCTTGCGTGTGGCGACTCATTGGGTGATGGCCGACCTGTTCGAGCGCGTGTTCCCGCAGGTCGAGCTCGACCGCGAAGCGATTTTCGTCCAGCACGGGACGATATGGACCTCTGCCGGTGTCAGCGCAGGCATTGATCTGGCCCTGGCGCTGGTCGAGGCCGATCACGGTCGTGATGTGGCGATGCAGGTCGCCCGGCGCATGGTGGTGTACTACCGACGCCCGGACAACCAGGAACAATGGAGCCCGCTGTTGCGCTCGCAGTACCCCACCGCTCATACCCAGGTATGACGGGCCTGACCCGATGTGCTAGCGCGCTGTCTTGAGGTAGGAGTGTTATCGCGCACCCGTCGATTTAGGCTGGTCACCTCGAATGAATCAACTCATCGCGCCGATGCGCTGACCTGGGGACGATTGCCATGAACGCATTGCAAAAGCTGTACATCGTCAGTCATCCGCTGCGCATCAGTCGTTATGGTGCGCATACCTCCCTGTCCACCGCCGAGCGCGTGGAGGTCATCGATGCATTGACGCAGACGCTGGGCACCACCCTGGGCATGCTCGCGCAACTCAAGCGGGGCCAGCAGCAACTGCGCAATGTCAGCTTCCTGCCAGTGCAACAGCTGTTCCGCCGCCTGGTGCGCGCCAATGCCGACTATGCCGATTTCCTCGCCAGCGCCATCACCGACCTGGGCGGCCACATCGAAACCGCGGCGCTCTACAGCCTGAACGACACCCGCGAGCCGCAGTGTTTTGCCGACTGCCTGACTGGTATTTGCCAGGGCAAGCTGCGACTGCGGGCCGTCGATGCCTTGCTCCGTGATTGCCTTGAACGCGCCATCGCCAACAGGGACAACGCCAGCAAACGCTTTTTCGAAGCATGCGCACGGCACAACACGCGTTTTCTGTCGGTGATCGGGGACAACCTGCCCCATGAACAACCAGGGTGAGGCAAACCGCTCAATGATATTGATACCCATCGCAACTAACGCGAAATAACAACCCAACATACCCAAGTATACTATTGCACTTTTCTGCAGCGCGTATCTTGCAAGTATGGCGGGCGCCACTTAGCGCCACCCGCAACAACGCAAGGTTTCTACATGTTCAACTCAGCTATTATTTCGGTTGTTGATGATGACGAACTTATTCTTGTCTCACTGGACAGTTTGTTGCGTTCTTACGGTTACAGGGTAATCACCTACAACAGTGCGTGTGCCTTTCTTGAATCCAGCGGACCTGCGCAGACAGACTGCCTGATTTCGGATATTCAGATGCCCGGCATGTGCGGGGTGGAAATGTACGAAACGCTGGCGCGCAGAAACATCCACATCCCTACGCTGTTCATTACAGGAAAGCCCGGCCTGCCGCCGCAATTCAGTGCCAGTGTGCATAAACCCGAAGGCTATTTCCCCAAGCCCTTCTGCACCCATGCGCTGCTGGCGTGTATTGAACGGGCCTTGAAGCGCCGGGTTCCCGAGTGAACTGCAAGACGCCGCCATAACAAATAACGTTTTCTTTTTCAGCTTTCGGTTAGTTAAGCCGTTCACTCTTGCCACTCAACTAAAATCCCAACTTGGAGAACCGTGCCATGCCCAGGAATAAACTGACTTCGATCAACGGCGCACCGGTCGTCGACAACTTCAACATCCAGACTGCCGGCCCCCGTGGCCCCGCGTTGTTACAGGATGTCTGGCTGCTGGAAAAACTCGCCCACTTCGATCGCGAGGTGATTCCTGAGCGGCGCATGCATGCCAAAGGCTCCGGCGCCTACGGCACTTTTACCATCACCCACGATGTGACGCGCTACACCAAGGCCCGGCTGTTTTCGCAGGTGGGCAAGCAAACGCCGATCTTCACCCGTTTCTCCACCGTTGCCGGTGAACGCGGCGCTGCCGATGCCGAGCGCGACATCCGTGGTTTCGCCTTGAAGTTTTATACCGAACAAGGCAACTGGGACCTGGTGGGCAACAACACCCCGGTATTTTTTTTCCGCGATCCATTGCGCTTCCCCGACCTCAACCACGCTGTCAAACGCGACCCGCGCACCGGCATGCGCAATGCGCAAAGCAACTGGGATTTCTGGACGTCATTGCCCGAGGCCTTGCATCAGGTGACCATCGTCATGAGCCAGCGCGGCATTCCGCGCAGCTACCGGCACATGCACGGTTTCGGCAGCCACACCTTCAGCCTGATCAACGCCAACAATGAGCGGCACTGGGTCAAGTTCACCTTCAAGAGCCAGCAAGGCGTTGAGAACCTCAGTGATGAACAAGCACAACACCTCATTGGCCGCGACCGGGAAAGTCACCATCGGGATCTGTTCGACAGCATCGAAGCGGGCGACTTTCCACGCTGGACCTTTTACATCCAGGTCATGACCGAAGACCAGGCCCATGACCACCCGGTGAATCCGTTCGACCTGACCAAGGTCTGGCCGCACGAGGATTACCCGTTGATCGAAGTGGGTTACTTCGAACTGAACCGTAACCCGCAAAACGTCTTCGCCGAAGTCGAGCAAGCCGCGTTCTCGCCATCGAATGTGGTGCCCGGTATCGGCTTCTCACCGGACCGCATGCTGCAGGCGCGCCTGTTTGCCTACGGCGATGCCGCGCGCTATCGCCTGGGGGTCAATCACCACCAGATCCCGGTCAACGCCGCCCGTTGCCCGGTGCACAGCTTCCACCGCGACGGCGCCATGCGCGTGGACGGCAACTACGCCGAACAACTGGCGTACGTGCCCAACAGCGAGGGCGCCTGGGCCGACCAACCGGACTTTCGTGAACCGCCGCTGAAGATTTCCGGCGCTGCCGGGCATTGGGATCATCGCCTGGACGAAGACCACTTCGAGCAGCCGGGCAATCTGTTCCGCCTGATGTCCGACGCGCAGAAACAGGCACTGTTTGAAAACACTGCGCGTTCGCTCAGTGGCGTTTCACAGGAGGTGCAGCAACGGCATATTGCGCACTGCACCAAGGCAGATCCGTTCTATGGGGCCGGGGTGTCCAGGGCGTTGGCAGAACTCGACCGGTAAACACACACACCCTGTAGGAGCAAGCTTGCTCGCGATGGTCGCTAACGATAACGCTGGAAACCTGACACCCCGAGGCGTGCTCAGGTTCTTCGCGAGCAGGCTCGCTCCCACAGGATGATCAGTGGATTCAAATCCTCAGTGCGCCACGAAACTGGGAGGCTTGAAGCACTGGCGAGCATCGGCTGGTGAACAAAATGACCTGTGGGAATGAGCCTGCTCCCACAGGTGGCATCGGGATCACGGATGCGCAAGCCGAGCGTCGATGGCATCATCACCCGCTTCGAAGGTTTCGATGCCGACGGTGAACGGGTCATTCCGTTGTTCGGCGTGCCCTGGCCGAAACCGCCACCGTCCTGAACGACTAAGGAAGCGTCCTGATGCGTATCAAATCACTGCTGGTCTGCGCCAGCGTGCTCGTGAGCCAAATGGCCATGGCCGACGCCCTGCCCCAACGCTGGGTCAGCGCCGGTGGCGCGTTCAGCGAATGGGTGGTCGCCCTGGGTGGCGAGGGCAAGCTGGTGGGTGTCGACAGCACCAGCCAGCAACCGCGCTCATTGCACAGCCTGCCGAGCGTCGGTTACCAGCGGGCGCTGGCGGCCGAGGGCATTCTGGCGTTGAAACCGGACATCCTGGTTGGCAGCACCGAAATGGGCCCGCCACCCGTACTGGCGCAACTCAAGGCTGCCGGCGTGCGCATTGAGCTGCTCTCGGCCAAGGCCGACGTCCCCTCGTTGCAACACAACCTGACCAAGCTCGGGCAACTGCTCGGCAAACCGGCTGAAGCGCAGGCGCTGATGGCCAATTATCAACAGCGTCTGGAGCAGCAGGCGGCGTGGGTTAAACAGGTACAACAGCATAACCCCAGCCCTCGGGTGTTGCTGCTGCTCAGCCATGCCGACGCCAATCTCCAGGCCGCGGGCAAGGACACCCTGGCCGCCTGGATGATCGATCAGGCCGGTGGGAAAAACCTCACCGAGCACAACGGCTACAAGCCGGTATCCAACGAAGCCATGCTGGCCCTGGACCCTCAGGTGATCATTTTCGCCGGCGCCAAGCTTGAAGGCGATGCCGCGGGGGCAGCGCTGCTGGAGCAGAATCCGGTCCTGGCGCAAACCTCGGCCGGTCGCGAAGGCCGGGTGCTGGTGATCGACCCCACGCTGCTGGTCGGTGGCCTGGGGCCGCGTGTGCCGGACGCGTTGAACACACTGTCGAAAGCATTCTATCCGTCGGCACAGGTGCAGACTGCCGAGCGCAACCGATGACGGCCATCGTTCGGCCGCGGTCGATGCTGATTACTTTGGGTCTGTTGTTGGTGCTGGTGTTCTGGCTGTCCCTGGCCCTCGGGCCGGTCAGCCTGCCGCTGGGCGATACTCTGCTGGCCGGGCTGCGCTTGCTCGGGATGCCGGTTGACGGTGGTGACACGCAACAGGCGGAGCTGATCCTCGGCCAGATCCGCCTGCCGCGCAGTCTGCTCGGCATCGCGGTGGGTTCGGTACTGGCACTGTCGGGTGTGGCGATGCAGGGGTTGTTCCGCAACCCGTTGGCGGATCCGGGTCTGGTCGGTGTATCCGGCGGTGCGGCACTGGGTGCAGCCGTCGCAATCGTCGGCGGCAGCATGCTCGGCGGACTGCCGCCGGCCATCGAACCCTACCTGTTGTCAGTGAGTGCCTTCGTCGGTGGCCTGATCGTCACGGCGGTGGTGTATCGCTTCGGCCGCAGCGATGGCCAGACCAACGTCGCCACCATGCTCCTGGCCGGCGTGGCGATGACGGCCATGGCCGGGGCCGGCGTCGGTCTGTTCACCTACCTGGCCGATGACGCCACGTTGCGCACCCTGACCTTCTGGAACCTGGGCAGCCTCAACGGCGCCAGCTACCCGCGCCTGTGGCCGTTGCTGATCGTGGCAGTGGGCGTGGCGTTGTGGTTGCCGCGGCGCGCGGCGGCGCTCAATGCGATGCTGCTGGGCGAATCCGAAGCCCGTCACCTGGGTTTCAATGTCGAGCGGATCAAGCTTGAACTGGTGTTGTGCACGGCGCTGGGCGTCGGTGCCGCGGTGGCGGCGGCAGGCCTGATCGGCTTTATCGGTCTGGTGGTGCCGCACCTGATGCGCCTGCTGGTTGGCCCGGATCATCGGGTGTTGTTGCCGGCGTCGTTGCTCGCCGGTGCCAGCCTGCTGTTGCTGGCCGACCTGGTCGCCCGCCTGTTGCTGGCACCGGCCGAGTTACCGATCGGCATCGTCACCGCACTCATCGGTGCACCCTTCTTCCTTTATCTGCTGGTACGGGGGCGTTCCTGATGCTGCGGGCCAACAATTTGCTGGTGCGGCGCGGTAGTCGCACTGTGCTGGCGGACATCGATATCGAGTTGCGTCCGGGTGAAGTCCTTGGCGTGCTGGGGCCCAACGGCGCCGGTAAAAGCACCCTGCTCGCCGCCTTGTGCGATGAGCTGCCGGCCAATGAAGGCACGGTCAGCCTCGACGAGCGTGCACTCGCCGACTGGCCGGGGCAGGAACGGGCCAGGCGCCTGGCGGTATTGCCGCAAAGTTCGAGCCTGAACTTCGCCTTCTCGGTCAATGAAGTGGTGGGCATGGGTCGTTTGCCCCATGCCAGCGGGCGTGTGCGCGATGCCGAAATCGTCGCCCAAGCCCTGAGTGCCGCCGACGCCTTGCACCTGGCGGGGCGCAGTTATCTGGCCTTGTCCGGTGGCGAACGCCAACGCGTGCACCTGGCGCGGGTGCTCGCGCAATTGTGGCCGGGTGCCGAGGGGCAGACCCTGCTGCTCGACGAGCCGACCTCGATGCTTGATCCGTTGCACCAGCACACTATTCTGCAGGCGGTGCGTGATTTTGCCGGGCGCGGTGCGGCGGTGCTGGTAATCCTGCACGACTTGAATCTGGCGGCACGGTATTGCGATCAGTTGCTGCTGTTGCATGAGGGACGTGCGCACGCCTACGGTCCACCGGATGAAGTACTGAACGCCGAAGCACTGCAGACGGTGTACGGGTTGCAAGTACTGATTCAGCGGCACCCGGAGCGCGGTCACCCGTTGATTATTGCGCGCTGATAGACGTCTACCGTCCAACAAGGAGATCCGATGCGCATCCTGCTGTTATGCCTGGTCAGCCTGCTGGCTGCCTGCCAATCCCATGACGTCACACCGCCACCGCCGGCGATCGCCTCGCAAGGGCGAGATCACGCCGATCTCGGGGTGATCCGCGAACTCGCCAGCGGGCGCACCCTCACCCCGCAAGAGCTGGTCGAGCGCCTGGCCGCTGCGCCGCGGGTGCTGGTCGGTGAACAACACGACAATCCCGACCACCATGCCTTGCAACTGTGGCTGCTGCGCCAACTGGAGGCGCAACGTCCGCAAGGCAGCCTGTTGCTGGAAATGCTCAACCCCGACCAACAGGCGAAAGTCGATGCCGCACAGGCCGACAGCCGTGCCGGTCAAGCGCCGGCCGACCCGTACCAGGCGCTGTCCTGGCAAGCCAATTGGGACTGGAGCGTATACGGCGCACTGGTGACCTACGCCCTGCGCCAACCCTACCCGCTGCTGTCGGCCAACCTGGACCGGGCGCAGATAATGCAGATTTATAAACAGCGGCCGACGCTCAGTGGCGAAGCGTCCACCACCCGACAGGTGCAAGCGACATTACTGGACGACATCCGCGAATCCCATTGCGGCATGCTGCCCGAAGCGCAGATGCCGGCGATGCTCGCCGTGCAACAGCAGCGTGACCGACGCATGGCCGAGCGCCTGTTGGCGGCACCGACACCGGCCCTGTTGCTGGCCGGGGCGTTTCATGTGCGCAAGGACCTGGGCGTGCCGTTGCACCTGAAAGACCTCGGCGCGGGTGAAGGTAACGCGGTGTTGGTGCTGGCCGAGGTGGGCAAGACGGTCAACGCCGACAGTGCGGATTACGTGTGGTACACCGCAGCGCAACCGGAGCAGGACCACTGCGCGCAATTTCGTCGTTAACACGCCCCCCTGTAGGAGCTGCCGAAGGCTGCGATCTTTTGATCTTGCCCTTGAAAGCAAATCAAAAGATCGCAGCCTGCGGCAGCTCCTACGGGATCGAGGTACATCCGCCAGGATCAGGGTGTCTGGAAGGTCTGTAAGTAGGCCAGCAGATCATCGATTTTTTCCCGATCGCTGATCCCCCAGAAAATCATCCGCGTACCCGACACCACCGCCTTCGGATCCTCGATGTACGCGGCGAGTTTATCCCGGGTCCAGACGATCCCGGAGGACTTCATGGCATCGGAGTATTGATAGTCCGTTGTGCTCCCGGCGGTGCGCCCGACAATACCGTTGAGCTGCGGACCAAAAAACGCCCGTGCGCCCTCACCGACCTGATGGCAGCCACCGCACACCCGCTTGAACAGTTTCCCGCCCGCTTCTGCGTCCCCTTGTGCGTGCGCCTGCATGCCGAACAGACTCAGGCTCAGGGCAAGGGTCATCATCGCTGTTTTGTTCATCAAGCCAGTACCCACGCAAAAATGGCCGCCATTTGATCATGATCCGGCTTCCTGCGAAATAAATGCCTGCCGTCCATCCCGCCAATGCATCGCGTTGTTATCCCCGCCTAGACTTGAAGGTCAGTCCATCTCCACCAAGCTCACGCACACCCAACAGACGGAGGCAAACATCATGAAAATTGTCGTGATCGGCGGAACCGGGTTGATCGGCACCCAGCTCTGCGAACGGCTGCGCGAGGATGGGCATGATGTCCTGCCCGCCTCGCCGAAATCGGGGGTCAACGCGGTGACCGGGGAAGGCTTGCAGGCTGCCCTGCAAGGCGCCGACGTGGTGGTCGACGTTGCCAACTCGCCCTCGTTCGAAGATGCCGCCGTGCTCGATTTCTTCGAAAAATCCGCGCGCAACCTCGCCGCTGCCGAGAAGGCCGCCGGGGTCAAGCACCACGTCGCACTCTCGGTGGTGGGCACCGAGCGGATGCTCGAAAGCGGTTACTTCCGCGCCAAGATGGCCCAGGAGGAATTGATCAAGAAAGCCGGCGTGCCCTATTCGATCCTGCGTGCCACGCAGTTTTTCGAGTTCATCGGCGCCATTGCACAATCCGGTGCACAAGGCGACAGCATCCGCCTGACTTCCGCCGCCCTGCAACCGATCGCCTCGGCCGACGTGGCCTCGGCACTGGCCACGATTGCCGTGGCGGCGCCCACCAACAAGACCTCGGAAGTGGCAGGTCCAGACAAGCAGCCGCTGGTCTCGTTCGCCAAGACCTGGCTGCAACACAACAAGGATCAGCGGGAAGTGATTACCGACGACAACGCCGGCTACTTCGGCGCGATCATCAACGACCAGTCACTGACCCCGGGCGCCAATCCCATCGTCGGCAAGACTCACTTCGATCAATGGCTCAAGAGCGCCGGCGCCTGACAGTCAGCCCGCCCACTTCATCAGGAGCGTCCCATGCGAACCCACGTTCTCCTCGCCCTGCTTGCACTGTCCACCCTGCCGCCCCAGGTCCTGGCCGCCGACGCACCGCCCCCGGACGTCAAGGAGGTGTCGGTCACCGCGCTTGCCGATTACCCCGGCAAGGAAGTGCTGATGCTCACCGTCGAATACCCGCCGGGCGGTGCCGACCCGGTTCATCGGCACGACGCCCACGGTTTCATCTATGTGCTCGAAGGCTCGATCGTCATGGGGGTCAAGGGTGGCAAGGAAGTCACGCTGATGCCCGGGCAAAGCTTCCACGAAGGCCCCAATGACATCCACACCGTGGGCCGTAATGCGAGCAAGGACAAGCCGGCGAAATTCGTCGTCTTTCTGTTGAAGGACCAGGGCAAGCCGCCCGTCCTCCCGGTCGATTGACGGTCGCTGGTCATACTTGCGTATAAGGGGCCAAGAAGGCGCCACCGACCGCATCAAGGAAAGACAACTGGCCGCCGACGGGGCGGAGCGCCTCAAGCAGGATCAGGTCGCTGAAGGTGGCGCTGATCGTCTGAAGGAACGGCAACTGGCCGAGGGTGGTGCTGATCGTTTGAGAGAGCGGCAACTGGCATCGGACGGTTCCGACCGGCTGAAGCAAAACAGCGTTGCCGCGGGCGGTTACAACTCGATGCGCGGTACTCGGGTTGCAGAAGGCGGCTCTGACCGGTTACGGCAGAACCATTACGCAGATGGCAGCAATGGCTACGATGCCAGCTCCGACGTCATGCCCTATTTCTGTATGGAATGCCGCTGATCAAAAACCTGTAGGAGCCGGCTTGCTGGCTCCTACAGGGTTTCACCTGAGTCAGTCCTTGAAATCGGTGGACAGCGCCAGCTCGTTCCACTCGGCCAGTTCCTGGGCGACAAAGCGGTTTTTCGCCTCTATGCGCGCGATGGTATCGCTGCCCAGCGCCAGCCGTTGCGGCGGTTTCGGCGCATTGACCAGAGCGAGCATGGCCTCGGCGAATTTCACCGGGTCACCCGGCTGGGCGTGGTTGGCGGCCTCGGCATGCTTGCGCATGGCGCCCACGGTGTCGTCGTAGTCCGACAGTTCCAGCGCGGTCTTCACCAACGACTGCTCGTCGAGGAAGTCGGTGCGGAAGAAGCCCGGTTCCACCACCGTGGCGTGGATGCCCAGCGGCGCCAGTTCCTGGTGCAGCGCCTCGCTGATGCCTTCCACCGCGAACTTGGTGGAACCGTAGACGCCCCAGCCCATGTAGGCCTGGTAGCCGCCGATGGAGGAAATGTTGATGACATGCCCGCCGCGTTGGCGACGCATGTGCGGCAGCACCGCGCGGGTCACGTTGAGTACGCCGAAGACGTTGGTGGCGAACAGGCGCTCGGTCTCGCTCGCACTGGTTTCCTCCACCGCGCCCAGCACACCGAATCCGGCATTGTTGATCAGCACGTCGATTCGGCCGAAACGCTTGATGCCTTCTGCCACGGCCTGATGCGCTTCTGCTTCGCGGGTCACGTCCAGACGCACGGCCAGCAGGTTTGGATGATCGCCGAGTCTGGCGATGATTTCTTCGGGTTTACGGGCGGTGGCAATGACCGCGTCGCCGGCACGCAGAGCACGTTCTGCGATGAGAGTACCAAAACCACGGGAAGCCCCAGTAATGAACCAAGTACGCATTTCAACTCCTCCTGGCATCGACCCGAACGTTATTGCCGGGCCTTCTTGATGAGTTGACGCAACTTTAAATCTGCATTACTGATGTGATAATCCCAGTAATTTTGCATGACTTTGTGAACGGTATTCACATATGAAGGCCCCTTCGGCAGCAGATCTCTCGACTTTCCTGTGCGTGGCCAACCACCTGAACTTCAGCCGTGCGGCGGTGGAACTGGGGCTGACCCCTTCTGCGCTGAGCCATGCGGTGCGCACCCTGGAGAACCGGCTTGGCGTGCGGCTATTCAACCGCACCACCCGCAGCGTCGGCCTGACCGAGGCCGGCGAGCGTCTCTTTGCACGATTGAAACCGGCCTTTCGCGATATCGACGATGCCCTGGAAGACCTGAACCATTTTCGCGAAAAACCCTCGGGCAACCTGAGAATCACCGCGGGTCGCCAGGCCGCCGAATTGGTGCTGCTGCCAATGGCCGGCCGGTTCCTGGAAGCCTATCCGGACGTGAAACTGGAGATCGTGACAGACGACGCGCTGGTCGATGTGGTGGCTCAGGGCTTTGACGCCGGAGTGCGCTTCGGTATTCGGTTGGAGGCGGACATGGTCTCCCTGCCGATTGGCAGCACCCTGCGCTCCGTGGTCGTGGGCTCCGCGGAATTTTTCCGCAAGCATCCCGTTCCACAGAAACCCGAAGACCTGCATGGCCTGCCGTGCATCCGCCATCGCTTCCCCAGTGGCACCTTGTATCGCTGGGAGTTCGAACGTGGCGGGATCACCCAGGAAATCGAGGTGGATGGCCCGCTGACCCTGGGCGACGTGAGCCTGATGGTCGGCCCGGCGTTGCAGGGTGTCGGCACGGCTTACGTCTTCGAGGACATGGTCAAGACGCAGATCGCCGACGGCAGCCTGGTTCAGGTGCTGGGTGACTGGTGCCCCTACTACCCCGGCCTGCATCTGTACTACCCAAGCCGACGACATGTGCCCGCAGCGCTCAAGGCTTTCATCGAGTTTGCCCGTACCGCACGGGGGAATGTGTTCTCTTGAGATCAGGTCGTCTGTCAGGCCGCCATCGCCGGCAGGCCAGCTCCCACAAAATCGCTCTGCGCCATGGCGTCCACCAGGCCTGTTGTCTACCATCGGCGGCGAGCACTTCATAAACCTAGTCAGCGAGAAAAAAGATGGTCACCTGCTACCTGAAATATGTGCTGGACCCGTACAAGCTCGACGCATTCGAACACTACGGCAAACTGTGGATTCCACTGGTGGAGAAATTTGGTGGCCAGCATCACGGCTACTTCCTGCCGTCCGAGGGTGCCAATAACATTGCTCTGGCGATGTTCACTTTCCCAAGCCTGGCGGCCTACGAAACCTATCGCCAAGAGTCGATGAACGACGCTGAATGTATCGCCGCCTTCAAGTACGCAGAAGAAACCCGCTGCATCCTCAGTTATGAACGCTCCTTCTTCCGGCCCGTGTTCGGTGAGCCGAAACAGTAAACCGCTTGATCGTAGTCAACGAAAATGTCGCCTGTCGGGCGGCATTTTTTATTTCTCGAACATGGGCTGTCACTGCGCAATAAAACGTCAGATGAATGGTCAGCCAATACAGGGCGAGTTGCCATTGGTAGGACTAACTTTATAAGTCCGCATTGCCAACCCGGCATACTTACCGCGGTGACCTCCCATGGAAAACATCTCTGTCACCCGCATCACTGGAGCAGCTCTTGCCCTGACCATCGGATTGAGTACACCAACAGCACAGGCCGATGAGGCCTATGCCAAGACGTTGATCAAGAAGATGTCCGACTATATGTCAGCGCAAAAAAATATATCGTTCAACTACGACACCATCCTTGAAGTGGTCACCAAAGATAAGCAACGACTGGCACTGGCAGGTTCCGGCACAGTCGCTCTCACCCGGCCTGACAAATTGCGCAGTACCCGCGCCAGTGGTTTTGCCGACCTGGAGATGGTGTTTGATGGCAAGACCCTGACCCTATTGGGCAAAGGCAAGAACATCTACACCCAGGTCGAAGTCCCGGGCACGCTGGATCATCTGCTCGATACGCTACGGGATAAATACAACCGGCCGCTTCCCGGCGCAGACCTGTTCATGTCCAATCCCCAGGATCAATTGATGGCCGGCGTGACCGACATCAAGGACCTGGGCAGTGGCGTTATCGGCGGTACCGAATGCGATCACCTGGCTTTCAGGAAGAAAGAAGTTGATTGGCAGATCTGGATCGCCCAGGGCGACAATCCCTACCCTTGCCGTTATTCCCCCACTTCAAAAACCATTGCCGGCAGTCCGCAGTACAGCATTCAGCTCAGCGACTTCAAAAGTGGCGATGCCGCACCGGCTGATGATTTCGCTTTCAACAATTCGACCAATGCCCAGAAAATCGAACTGAAAGACCTGCCCAACGCCGAGGACCTGCCCAGCAACTTTGTGCGAGGAAAAACCAAATGAACCTCTTGATCAAATCCTGCGGCTTCCTGCTGATGGGATTGGTAGCGGTGTGCGCGCTGGAGCTTGGAGAAACCTTGTCGATCCCCGGCGTGCACAGTGTTATTCCTCAAGCCGAGGCGGTGGTCGGGCGTCCACTGACGCCGGTCAGTGTTGCCGGCGTCGCGAGGCGATCGGCGCGGCGCGATTGACAGCTTGAAAAACGATCAACGCTGCAAGTCCAGGCAGTAGGTGTAGTAGCCCGGATCGCGCACGTAACCCAGGGACTCATACAGACGCTGGGCACTGAAGTTGTCGGTGGCGGTTTCCAGGGTCATGCCCTTGGCGCCCATCAACCGGGCAAAGTCGCGGGCGGTGTTCATCAGCAGGGTGCCAACCCCTTTGCCCCGGGCGGCGGGCGTGGTGAACAGGTCGCCGAGCAGCCAGGTGCGGTGTGCGTCGATGGAGGAAAAGGTCGGGAACATCTGCACGAAACCCAGGGTTTCGCCGTCGGTATCCTCGGCGAGAAAGATCACCGACTCGTCGCGGGCGATGCGTTCGGCGATGAAGTTGCGCGACTGTGGCAGGTTCGACGGCTGGCCGTAGAAGCCGCGATAGGCGTCGAACAAGGGGGCGATTTTTTCGATGTGCGAGGCGTCTGCGCGCAGGGCCAGGATAGGCATGAAGGTGCTCCATTGCGGTCTCAAGGATCTACAGCCTAGCAACCACAACGAAAAAATTCCTGAAAGCACCGCGCCTCCTGTGGGAGCCAGCCTGCTGGCGATAGCGGACTGTCAGTCAACATCACTGTTGAACCTGAAGGCCTCATCGCCAGCAGGCTGGCTCCCACAATGGATCGCGGGTTGCAGTTAGACCCGCACGTTACGCCCTGGCAATGTCGTGCGCTGGCTGTTTTCCCAGTTCTCCACCAGCCCCACCGGCACATCCGCCG